>JAEXTA010000043.1 GCA_023453665.1 Bacteroidota bacterium
AATATATTCAGAGGAAGAACATCACAATTTATTTTTATCAGTTCAGCATCAGCATATCAGAAGCCTTTGCAGAAACTTCCTATCGCTGAAAACACGCCATTAGTTAATCCCTACTGGGAGTATTCAAGAAATAAAATTGCCTGTGAAGAAAGATTAATGCGCGCATACAACGAAGAAAATTTTCCCGTGACAATTGTTCGCCCTTCGCACACTTACGACAAAACAATGATTCCATTAAAAGGCGCATACACAGCAATTGACAGAATGAAAAAAGGAAAGAAAAATATTATTCACGGTGATGGTTCTTCACTATGGGTATTAACTCATCATAAAGATTTTGCAAAAGGTTTTACAGGATTACTGGGAAATCAAAAAGCGGTCGGAGAGATTTTTCAGATTACATCTGATGAACTGTTAAACTGGAACCAGATATGTAATATCATGGCTGAAGCAGCGGGAACACAAGCGGATATCATTCACATACCTTCAGATGTGATTGCGGCTTTTGACAAACAATGGGGCGAAGAGTTGCTCGGTGATAAATCAACGAGTGTTGTGTTCGATAATTCCAAAATAAAAAAGTTTGTTCCGGGTTTTGAAGCTACTATCCCTTTCGCACAGGGCGCAAAAGAAATTATGAACTGGTATAACGCCGATCCATCAAGACAAATTATTGATCAAGGATTAAATCATCTTATGGATAAAATAATTTCAAAGTTTGAATCAGTTTATCCCTGAAAATAATTAGTGCTGTTCACCCCACATTTTTTCTCCGGCGGTAATTCGCAGTTTCAAAAAATTATCTTTGGGCGGAAGCGGGCATGTCGCAAATTTTGTAAACACACAAGGCGGATTATATGCTTTGTTGAAATCAAGTATAACTATTCCGTTTGAATCCGGTTTATCTGCGTAAAGAAATCTTCCCGCGCCGTAAGTTTCCTCACCGCTTGTCTGATCAGCAAAAATAAACCATATCCTTGAACCGCCTGCGTCAAGAGCGTCCATCCTGTATGTGTGATTATCGCGTGTGAACACGACCGCACCGGGAGAATCTTCTTCTTCTGTTGTTCCGATAATATCGGGAATCATTATTTTCTTGGGCGGATTATATGGTTCAAACTTCGCTTCTATTTTCCAGTCACTGTTTATAGGAAAAGTTTCTATCGTTGTAAAATTCTTTGCGAGTTCAGAATCCAGATCACGCAGACGTATGCCGAAACCTTTAACGCGTTTTATGATGTTCCATTTGAGTGAACCGGTTTGAAGAAAAGTTGTCGGGTTTGTGAAGTCATCGTTCAGTTTCATTTCGGTGATGGATGAATCATTGTGAAGAACATTTACTCCCGGTAAAACTTTAATCGTTACGATGGAGTCCGCAAGAAATAATGAACCGATATGTTCGGGTCCCGAAGGAAAAATTATATCATTATCTTTTGCTGAACCGAATTTGTTCTCGCCTTCCTTCAGCCAGAATAGTCCGGCAAGGTTAAGCCATCCTGTTTCTGATTTTAATCTTGTTATCCGCTGGTCATGCCATTGCTGAACTTCAGAAACATATTCGGGACTTCCCTTTTGTTCAAGTTTTTCTTTATCACACGATGTGAACAAAACAGAAATGAAAGCGATAAGAACAAAAACAAATTTTTTCAAGCCATACCTCGGTATTTATTGATGACAAAATTAGCGCATCAATTAAATAAGTCAAATGGGAAAATGAGGAAGGAGTGCGGGAAAATGGAGGGTTTGATTGATTGAATGGGTGAATGATTCTTAAAGATGACATCTTTAGGAAAAGATGCCATCTTTTCTTTAACAGTATTGTTTATTCGTCTTTGGAAGGACTCTTTACTTACCTGCCCGGCTTGACGGATTAAAGAGGTTAGAATGTGATGATAATTTTAATAAGGACTGTTTTCTTCAATTTTATTTAGTTTATTATTACTATCAAAAGTGAAGGCAAGAAAACCGAAATATAGCTTCCCCTCCTTTTCAAAATACTCAGATGTGGAATCAATCATTTTAATTTTTGTAATGACTTCACTCTTATCCATTCCATATTTTATTAATGGATAAATATCTAAGAGTTGATTTACAGTTTCAGCTTTCTCGTATTTAACTTGATCAGAATATTTTAATATGACACCTTGATCCAAGAAATTATAAAACCAAAAAACATTTGTAAGGATTAAAAGAAGAATTAAAATAAATAATAATATTTTCCATTTAGTAGGTAAATGTTTATTCATTTCCATAAAATTTAAATAGGCTATGACTAGTGTTGTTAAACCACAACGCCGGGTTTATAATTAATTAAAAGACTTTCTAAGTGTTTATTCTCATAAAGAACTCTACTCAACTGAATCGAAACCAACAACTACTTTTATTTCTACCTATTACTTGCCACTACTAGGACTCTATACTTGCTTTTCTGCCATAACAGATTAAAGGGGTTATCTGCTTCTTAAAATTGTCTTTCTACCCAATAATTTGGTTTTCTATGCTGATGAGCTACGGCAAGTATTAAAATGAAATTTTTGTGAATTGAGTAAACTATATTATATGGAAAGACATTAACAACTGCTTTCCTTGTATGTTTAGTATATTCAGTAAAACTCCCCGGATATTTTTTAATGATTGATATTGTTCTGTCTATTTCAATAATAAATTTATCCCCCAATCCTTTTACTTGAAGATTATAAAAATCGATAGCTTCTTGAAATTCTATAAATGCAGGTTCAAGAAATTCTATCTTCATTTCTTTATAATTTCATCATATGGAATACTTTTTATCTTACCATTGAGAAACGCTTCATACCTTTTTTCAACTTCTTCTTTCCAGTAACTCTCGATTTCTTTATCGGGTTCACTTAGACTTTTAGAAAGTGCTTCTATTATAAAAAGCCGTTCTGCCGGGCTTAAGGTTAATGCATTTTGAATGATATTCTTAGTATCCATTTTTTCTCCGGTTCTTTTCTGCTATAATAGAGAAGCATATTCATAAATTCAAATTACATAATTAATATTTTAACAGTCTAATACCATATTTATAATTATTTAAAAGATTAACTGAATTTAATTTTTCTAAAAAACTCAATTCAAAGATCGACCAGAACTATTTTTTTCTTTAAACAATCGTTTACCAGTTATGCTTACTTTAGTTGATAAAAATGTCAGTCGGATTTTTGAACACCTAATTTTTGCAGCCTTGCTATAACACTTTTTAGATTATCTGTCTTCATTATACAGAGCAGTCCGATAAATAAAGAAATTATGGGACGAATTATTTCAATTAAATTTTTATTCTTTTCAATATCATTCACTAAAGGATTATAATTATATGCGTATACTAAATTTCTAACTAAATCAGGAATACTATCAAAGACAAAATAAAAACCTAAAATTGTCAGTGATACACTTATAATTTTTTCTGAATCAAAAGTTTCAATACTGTTTTCCTTTGTTTCAGTGGTAATAAATCTATTGCTTAATGTTTCTGCTCTGAACCATAAAAACCAACCAACTATTGACCAAATGATTAATAAAAACAAAGGCATAATTAAAGCGTAATTAAATAAGTCGAATTGTGGGTTTTGATCGTAGGGATCATTAAATAAGTTATAAATGACTATGACAGTTGAGATTAAATTAATCATTACATACTTAACCAATATCCAGACAGATATTATTCTTAAAATTGTGAAGGCAAAAGATTTAGATTTCATAGTGATATTAATATAGTTTTTACTCTGCTAACGGAGTTTGCTTTTAATACACAACACCGTATTTATTATTACTTAGAAGATTTCCGTTGAGTTTATTTTTTATAATACACCAATATTCTTTCAACTATTTTTTCAAAATCACTTTCATTTTCAAATCGAGTGGATATTTCGATAGCTTTACAAATTGATTCGCCAGCCTCCTGTCGCCAGGCATTATGATTTTTATCTAAATTAACTTTTTTATTACGTATTCTTTCAGGAGTTATCGGATAACCATAATAATCCTTTAACTCTTCCAAAAATGATTCTATTCTTGTTTGATTAAATGTTGGCCAATCATTTATTGCATTTATCAATAGCTTAGCCATTTTCTTAATATTGTGCACCTCTCCATCCTTGTCTATTGCTTCTTCTAATTCATAACTTTGCATACCGAGCCTATAGAATTATTGTCTTTCATAAAATAATTTATTAAATAAAACTGAGCCTCATTATTTTTTTCTTTTTACAGTAATACTTTCCACTGTGCGAACTCTTTACTTACTTATCCGTCTTTAACAGATTAAAGAGGCTATACACATTTTAGAACAAAGGTTTAACTTCTTTTCTTGAAACCATTTTTCCATTTTTATATTTTTCGATAAACCTGTGCATTTTATTTGTTTTACTGTCAAAATCTTGATAGTCTAATTTTATTAGTATCAATTTATTATTTTTAATCTTAAAAGTTTTCCAATGCCAGCAATAAATACAGCCTAAAGAAACTGTTTCATAAATTTCTTTTAGTGAATCATTTGTTTCTATATTCCATATCGTAGGGAAGTTTTTATCTTTATAAAACTTTTCTGTTTTGGGATTGAAGAAGAAAATTTCGTAAGCCCAATTTTGCCCATTCTGACCTATACCGGTAACAATACATAGGTCCTTATAACCATCGAAGTTTACATCTAGAAGCGAATCACCTGGTCCCTCATAATCACTATATACTACATCTAAATCATTAAGATTAATTGTTTGAATTAAAGAGTCAGAATCAAATTTATAAAAATCGATTTTATAGCTTCTTAAACCTCTCTCAAGTTTTAATTCAGTATAGCGTAACTTATACAAAGACACATTTTTATTAACATTTATAACTACTCCATAATTCCCTTGTGAAAATATCCATGGAAAATAAAAAAATAAGATTATGAAAATTTTATTCATGTAAGAACCCCTTTTAATTTTCTATGTGTATAACGGCGTGCCATGTTAAGCCACAACGCCTTGTTTACAATTATTTAAAAGATTGTGTGTATTTAGTTTTCTAAAGAACTCTATTCAAAAAATCAAACCAAACTATTTTTTCTTTTTACAGTATTGCCTGCTTACAATGCTTCGATTAATGAATAAAAAAGATCTTGACCTAAAATCTAAAGGATAAACCAACTTGATAATTCTTTCCTCTATATGACACATAAGGTAAAATACTTTCATTGTATTCTTTTGTCGCGACTATAGTATGTACAATACTCCCTAAATGAATAGAACCACCAACTAAGAAAAATGGTAAAGCAACATTTTCACTTGGTGATTCTCCTGAAAGCAAAAAAACTAAAGCCGTAGTGTAAAAAGCGCATGAAACTCCAAAATAAGCAACACCTTCTCCATAATTCTCAGATAAAAACAATCCCGCTCCGGGAAACATAAATGACAATGAGATAGCCCCAGCCACAGAAACAGGTTTATTATTTTTAACTAGGTCTGAGCTATGATCATTAAGCATGTTCTGAGAACCAGATTCTAAACTATCTGATTGTGAATAGATCAAATTGTTAAAGAGAAAAAAGGAAATGATTAAAATAAGTATCTTCATTATCGCACCCTGTTATTTTCCAGTTAGAATCGTTGTATCCGGAATAGACTTTTGAAGACAATTCCGGGTTTATAATTATTAAAAAAATTTTCTGTGTGTTTTTTTTTCTAGAGAACTCCATTCTAAATCTTTGACCGAAACTATTTTTCTCCCGATCCGCTTTCCACATACAAGCCAAACCTGTACAACTGCCTCAAAGCACTGCCCCGGGATTCAGAAAAGTTCAAAGGGGCGCATAAATACAATATCAACTTAAAGCAGTGGGTAATAAATGGCAAGTGTATGGGAGGCGAAGGCGGAGGAAAAGGAATGATTGGTTGAATGAATGAATGAAAAGTTTGAATGAATGACTGCTTGGCTGAGTGTTTGAATGATTAACGATTCTGTCTGCGGCGGACAGGTATTGATTCAGGATAATTTACATTACACTTTGAGAGTGGTAAATCTTTTAGAGGACTTCAAAATTCGATATTCCTTGTTCGGTATTCGATATTCAATCTGAACCAAACAAAAAAGGCGACCATTTCTGATCGCCTCAATTTCAATTATACATTGTACATTATACATTATACATTGTCCCACCCTACTTTATTAAAACAAACTTCCTCGTTTCAACAAAATTATTTGCTCTTAACCTGTAAAAGTAAACACCGCTTGCTAAATCACCCGCGTTAAATACAACTTCGTAATTGCCAGCGGGTTTTACTTCGTTAACAAGTGTAGAAACTTCGTTACCGAGTATATCATAAACGACCAAACGCACCAGCACGCCGGACGTATAATATGCGTCCGGTACAGTGTATTTTATTTTTGTGGTTGGGTTAAATGGATTGGGGTAATTCTGTTCTAGTGAAAATGATTTTGGTGTGCCAAGGTTAATTTCAATTTCTTGTGAGTATTCATACTGCCCATCATTATCTATCTGCTTAAACCTGTAAACATGTTTCCCTGAAGTAATATCATTATCGATAAATGAATATGTTCTTACTGAGTTGGAATTTCCATTGCCTTCAACGAATCCAATTTTTTGCCATACCGGATTCATTTCAGTTAATCTTTCAATCTCGAAACCAAAATTATTTACTTCAGTCATTGTAACCCAGCTTAGTTTTACGGCATCATCAATTAATTCCGCGCTGAACGAAGTTAGTTCAACAGGAAGTACTCCTTCCGACGAAATATATTTTGCATAAACATTAGAAAATGTTCCAATAGGATTTCCGCCTCCGTGGAATGCAATTATTACAGCAGGATCATCTAACTGCGATTGAGATTTTACAAAATTCATTCTCGCAGTCAGTGCGGAAACACGCATCCCCTGGTTTCCCCAAAGTAGTTGACCTTCCTGAGAAATTAATTGGGCATAAATTCCATTTGTGTTTGCGCGTATATCCTGCCACGTAGAAAGAATATTTTCTCCGTTGAAGAATAACTGGTGTGTACTTCCATCATCTGCATAAGCTGACAGACTGTTTGAAACAGGTATGCCGTTTTGTGCCCAGAGTGCATTACCGTTTCCATCTAATTTCTGCGCGTAGATTTCATACCCCACTCCATTTAGTGCGTTCAGCCAGCTTATATAATAGTTACCATTAACTTTAGAACCGCCATTATATCTTATCAAAATATTTTTTGAAACATTTGCACTATAAGAAGATGAGCCAGCTGCTACAATTTTACCATCGCTGAGGATTAAAACTTTTTGAATAACATTATCGAGTAGATCTACTGGTTCAAAAAGTGTTATCGTGGTTCCATTATCCCCAAATGAAATGTCAAGACTTCCATCAGTATTATAACGTGATAGTGCAAAGTCTTTACTGTTTTGTGAAACACTATCAACGTTGCCCCCAGCCACAATTTTACCATCTGCTTGTAACTGTATTGAATTTATTATTTCAAGAGTTGAACTAACTACCAAGCCGCTTACTCCGAATGAATTATCCGGATTACCATTCTCATGAAATCGCATCAAAACAGCTTCGTTTTCATTGGAGGATATCCCTTTTAGTCCGCCTGTAATAATTTTACCATCGTCCTGGATCTTTACTGTGAAAAGGCTTTCCCATTCTGCACCAGTATTAATTGTAACCAGTCCATTAGAACCGAAAGTAGAATCAATATTACCGTCTGGATTATATCTTACAACAATGAAATCGTGTTCACTACTATTTATCTTATTACTTCCTACAGCTACTATTTTTCCATCATCCTGTAAGACTACAGACTCAAGATAATCAGCCTCTGTTTGAAGAAGTCCGTTCAAACCAAAAGTGTTATCCAGGCTGCCGTCATTATTATACCTCGCAATAATTCCGAAGTACCCGCTTGCAGCAACAATCTTCCCATCACTTTGAAGAGCTATTGAATGAATAGTATTATAGTGTGCACTATCAACAATGGTGATTGTTGTTCCCTGAGAACCAAATGTATTATCAAGACTTCCATCGGGGTTGTAACGGGCAAGAGCAAAACAATATATTCCATCTTGTTGTCCTTCACCGGCCGCGATAATTTTCCCGTCCGGTTGAATGGCTACCGATTTAATCCAATCTGAACCGTTTGTTACAGAATGGTGTACAACACCGCCCGTTCCAAATGTATTGTCAAGTGTGCCGTCAGAATTATATCGGGCGAGTGAAAACTCTTTGTCACTATTCAGACTTGAGCTTGAAAAACCTACTGTTACTATTTTATCATCGCTTTGTAAAGCTGCATCCCAAAGAGTACTAAAACTTTGTATAGTTGTAGATGTAATGCCACCAATTCCAAATGTTGAGTCTATAACCCCAGGGGAAAAAGGAGAAATTTCATTTTCATCAAAATTATTTTCGATCTTTGAAAACACATGATTCCCGGGTGAATTATTTACTATAATACCATCAGGTCCCCAAAGTTTGTTTCCCAGTGTATCGAGTAACTGAGCACGCACGGGTCCATAAAAAGCAAATGTAATTGCAACCAAACCACCATTCGAATAAATATCTCCCGGTGTTATTGAACATTCATTCTGCGGACCATTTGGAAATACAAGCACTCCGGGATAAGCCCAAAGTAAATTTCCGTCTGCATCAACTCTTTGAGCCGAAACCGCATACAGATGACTTCTGTGTACGATCACTATACCGCCGGTTAGTTTATCATTTATTATCTGAGGGAATCTGTCATCCCTTGCCCCATCTGTAACTTTTGTTCCGGTAGAATCCCAAAGAATATTTCCATCGGTATTAATTCTTTGTGCCCTAATATGACCATATCCATAATAGTTAAGCTGCCATGCGATAAATGCGCCGCCGTCATCATCTTTTAAAATGTTATAAGTTACTACAGCACCGGGTATGTTAGTGGAATAATCACTCACCGGCACTCCGTCATTTGTCCATAAAACATTTCCCTGTGCATCAATTTTCTGAGCGTAAAGATCTGTTGAGTTTGTATAATTTGTCCGGTTATCAAACCAGAAAATAATCGCACTCCCGTTATCACTTTCAACAACCTGAGGATAAAGCTGGTCGCCGCCTGCCCTGCATACCGGTATTCCATTGTTTGCAAATACTGTGTAGCCATCTTTATTGATTCTCTGTATATAAATATCATGTCCAGTTGCTGCATAATTTCTTGAATCCTGCCACACGATAAATGCCCCGCCGTCACCGTCAGTTGCAATCCTTGAATTTTCCTGTGTTGAGGAATCAATACAAATTACATTATCAACTAAAGGACCTGATTGCCACTGTCCGTATGATATTCGTATCAAGATGAGTACTAACAATATAAGTAATCTGAAAAACCAGCTTTTCATAGTTTACTCCTGATGATTAATTTTATGCGGGATTTACTTTATTAGTCTATTTGCAGATTAGCAGGAAATATTGAAAAGTAATTTTCGATTTTTTGAATTTGTTATTAATATTGATTATGTCTTTAATAATTGATGAAAAATCCTTGACAGACAAAATTGTTTCGGGTGATACTGATGCTGAGAATCACCTGTTTTTACATTTTAAAGAAAGGATAGAATTTTTAGTCCGTGTAAGATTGAGAAGCAAAGTCTCTTATGATGATCAAAAAGATATTTTAAGTGAAGCCAGACAGGCAATTTTGTTTAGTTTAAGAAAAGGCGGGTTTGATTCCACAAAGGGGAAACCTCTTGAAGCTTACATTGCCGGAATTGTAAGTAATGTAGTTGCACTTCATTTCCGCAAACTTAAAAAGGAAAAACAGACAGATGATATTGATTCACACCACAACGTTAGCAGCGGCAGTAATCAGTTATCTGAAATTCTTGATGAGGAAAAAAAAGAAAAAGTACGATTATGTCTTTCGCGGATTAAAGATAAGTACAAAGAGGTGCTGGTAATGCGTATATATGAAGATAAATCAATTGATGATATTTCTGTTCATCTTGGAATTGAAAAACGAAGGGTCAGTGAAAGAATAAATTATGCATTCAAACTTTTACTCATTGAACTGAAAAAAGAAAATTATTTTCAATATCCGGAACAAAAAAGCAAATAACTAAATGGAAGTAATGATGCTTTTATGAAATGTAATTTTAACGACAGAGAAAAATTCATCAGCGGTTATCTTACCCGTGACCTTGATGAAAAAGATTTATTAAAATTTGAAGAACATTATTTTCAATGTGAAGAATGTTTTAATGAATTGAAAGCAGCAGAGCAGGCTGTTTCACTTATAAGGAATGAAGGTATTTCTCAATCATCACAAACCGCTGTGAGTAAAAATTCGTTAGTAAAAGTTCTCTCTGAAATATTTTCAACGCCACTGCGAATCGGTTTTGCGGCAGCAGCAATAATTATTGCGTTCTTACTTTACTTTGTTCTGAGCAGTTCAGAAAAAGTTCAACAGGATAATGAATTAGTTATTACAAACGATTCTCTTTTAATAAAAAGTGATACATCCCTTACAACACCGGAAAATAATGAAGAACTAATCGCTGATCTTTCTTTACCGGAATTTCAATCCAATCCTTATCTCGAAGAATGGATGAAAGATAATGTCCGTTCTGATGAAAATATTATCAAGGTTGTAACATCTCCCGTTAATGATGATAAAATCATTGACAGTGCAGTAACGTTCAGATGGGAGATGAATGAAAAAAATGATATTGATATAACTGTAATAAATAATGTTGAAGGAATTATTTATTCTGCACCAGCCAGGCACAAAGATTTTCCTTCTTATGAAGTAACGGTCAGTTCTAAATATTTTTTATCTCCCGGTTTGTACTACTGGAAATTGGAAGATGAGAACGAGGTTTTATATCTGGGTAAGTTTTATTTTCTACCCAACAAAAATAAATAGCCAAGGGAATAAACAGTAAGACTGATATAAACTGATTTTATTTTATGTACCAGAGCACTTCTATCGGTTAGTTGCCGCCAATCAACACAAACCCGGCCCACGATCTTGGTCTTGCTGTCAGATTATTTTTAATCAGGCTTAATTTTGCCTGACGGAGTGATTCAGTATAGTTTTTATCTTCAGCAACGTGTTTATAAAACTCAACCATTAACTCGCTTGTGTGTTTATCAGGAATTTTCCATAATGAAAAAATAATATTATCTGCACCTGAATAAATAAAACCGCGTGTCAAAGCCATCAGACCTTCGCCTTTAATGAGTTTCCCCATTCCGCTTTCGCAACTGCTTAGCACAACAAGATCCGCGTTCAGTTCAAGATTATAAGTTTCTCCGGCATAAAGAATTCCATCTTCATTTTTGATTGAATCCCCTGTTTGTGCAAACACAACCCCGGAAATGTCAGGTCGTACCTCGTTAACAAAACTATGTGATGCAATGTGAATAATTTTAAAATCTTTTGTGTTTGTTTTGAAACATTCCTCAGTTGCGTCAGAATAAAAATATGCTATGCTGGTTTCATCTGCATTTCGTTCTGTGAAAAGTTCAATTATACTTTTAACCTCCCACTCACTATATTTTAGTTCAGCAAATCTTTTTTCATCAGCTAAAACAGAACGAAGCAATTCATCTGTACCCGAAGATAAAATAGCAAAGTTTTTACTGCTTGCCATTGTGTAACCTGTGTTATCATCTTTTGCAAACACTGGTGCAAAACCTATGAATTTATTTTTCTGATTTTTTTCAGTCGCATACATATCTGAATCTTTCTTCAGCCCGTTAACGTATAAATTTGCGGAGTAATGATACGAGATATCAAAAGTTTTAATGAGATAATCGAGTTTACTGTAATCATTTTTATTTTGAAGCCGGGAGGAAGTGAATAATGCTTCAAATGGAATTTTATGAAGAACATCGTGAGGAATTATTATTAGCTTCGCTTTTGAATTTATCTTTTGCAAAACTGGACTTATTAAAATTTCACTTAACTCAGATGCAGATGATAAATATTTTTCTGTTCCTGATTTCAAAATTGAGGAATAAAAATCTTTAATAATCTCCGAAAAATTATCCGGTTTCTTAATTACAGTAATATCGAATTCATCTTCCAAAACAGAAAAAATATAAACACTGCTGTCTCCAACAAAATACTGCAGCAAGGCAGTATTAGCAGGCATATGATTTTGAATTTCTTCAACCGTAGTAGTTTTAGTCTGATATTTTAATTCATAATAAGCAGGATAATTTTTTTCTATGTTAGTGATTAATTGTCCATACTGAGTTCTCAAATTGAAGAGATGATTTTCGAACTCTAAAATTTTGATGCTGTCTCTTAAATTTTTGTTCATTAATTCATTTTGAAGCTGAGTTTCATAAAATGCCAGATCAACCCTCAATTGCCTCTCTTCCATCAGCAATTCAGATGGGAGTTTGGCAAACTGTTTCGCCTCTGACTCCGCTAATTCTTCCTGTAAAACTGCAGCTTTACTTTTTTCTGCAAACACAAAAGCAAGTCTTTTATATGCTTCTGATTTGGAAGTTTCATTGAGCATTAGAGCAGTATTAATTGCATCGTCAAATATGGCTGCACCTTTTTCGCCGATAAGCAATTTTGATCCCTCACTTTTATAGCCAACACGCATCTCGTCAATAAGGTTAATTGCTAGCTGTAATGCAGATAATGCAGATTCCAGATTACTAACATCACTTAGTTCTGATAAAGCTAAATAAATATCAGCTTTTAGTTTCAGTGTATTAAGTAAATCACGTTCAGAGAGGATATTATTTAAATCCGGTAAGCTGTTAGTTGATTCATTGTTAAAATCATTTACCATGGAGATGATCGATTTCTGACAGTAAATCAGTGCGGAATCGAATTCATTTTTTCTGAAATAAGTATCGGCAATATTTTGGTAGCTGATACCGACATCAGGATGTTTATCCCCAAACAGTTTAAGCCTGATCAATAATGATTTTCTAAATATTTCCAGAGCATTTTGATATTCTCCTTTTTGCTTGTATGCAAACCCGATATTATTATAAATCTGTGCTACATCCGGGTTTTCTTCTTCAGACAGCTTAAGCCAGATAGACAAAGCTTTCTGATGATATTCAAGTGCTTTATCATATTCTCTTTTTTCAGAATAAATTATTCCTATGTTAAAATAATTTTTTGCTACGTCTGGATGATCTCCAAGCTTTTTCTGAAGTATTGAGAGAGCTTCCTCGTATTTTTTCAGTGCATGATCATACTCACCTATGAAATAATAAATATTACCGACATTATTTATTATTCTTGCTATAAGCGGGTCTTCACTTACCAGTATCTTATTCAGGATTGCTAAACCTTTCTGATAATTTTCCAGCGCAAGTTCATAATCTCCCTTTTGCTGAAAGACAGTTCCGATATTATTATAATTTTTCCCGACGTCAATATGATCTTCGCCAAGCAACTTCAATCTGATTGAAAGGGCTCTCTGATAATTGGTAAGTGCATCATCATAATGAGCAGTAAACCAATTTAAGTTACCTACCAGGTGGCAGCATCGTGCAGTTTCAATATTATCCTCACCAAGTATTTCTATGCTGGTTTTAAGATTCTGATTAAGTATAACATAAGCTGAATCAAACTCACCCATCAGGATAAGATTCAACCCGATATTATTTACAGTTTGAATCAAGCCTCGATTAATGATTTCCTTTTTAAAATTACCGGCTAGTTCAGAATATATTTCCTTTACTTTTTCATAATATAAATTCGAACTGTCATATTGAGCAGATATATAAAACGTATTTGCTTGCTCAGAATATTTTTTAGCAAGTAGTGTATCTGCCTGTATATTATCCTGCTGCGGCAGTAAAACATTTATCAACGAAACACACAGCAGTATAAAAAGATATCCTGTTAAAATTCGCATTTGGTTTTCCGTTTAAGACTGTTATAAGAGGCTGGAATAAATATTACTACTTTGTATTGAAAATGCAAGCCATCCTAAGACGTGAGTTAAATTCACACTATTTGGTTTGTGAATTATTTATGATGTGAAGTATCGGAAGTTATTTTAATAATATCATTTTTCTTGTTTCAAAATATGAACCTGCCTGCAACCTGTAGAAATATACACCGCTGTTTAGATCAGCTGCATCAAAAATAATTTCATAATTACCCGGGGATTTGTTTTCATCTATTAAAACTGCTACTTCATTTCCAAGTATATCATAAACGACCAAACGCACCAGCACGCCGGCCGCATAATATGCGTCCCCTACCGAGTAGCGAATTGTTGTCGAGGGATTAAACGGGTTGGGATAATTTTGTGATAATTGAAAATCAGATGGTGACTGAAAATAATTTTCATCAACAGAAACAGGACTGCCTGCATTTACCCACGCTGTATAAATAAGGCAGGTTAATTTCCAGGAAGCATTCTTAAAAAGCCGGATTGTAAAATCTTTACTAAGCTCCCAGAGTTTTGAATAGTAAGCTGAACTATTTGTATTTCCCGCAAAAGCTTTTGCTATACTGTCGCATCTCAAAACCGAATCAACATAAATATAATTTTCATACAACATCTCAAAAACAAAATCAGGAATATTGCCGATGTAAAAGAGGCTGTCACCTGAATATATAATTTGTGAATTGTAGGTATTTATCATATTAGATTCGTAGCGGCTGTGTACACCGGTTTGACCCGTGTACTGTCCGTTATAATTTCTTGTAATGTGAAGAGGATTGTGCATGTCACCGATATAGTGACCAAGATCAGCAGATGTAAGCATCGCTTTCTGAAAATTATTCTGTTGAAATGCCGACTGAATAGAATCCATTGATGTCATCACCGCCCATGGTAAAATCCCCTGGTCCATTACAAAAGAATATCCGTGAATAGCAACCAATGAATCAAAATCCTGTGAAATCCTTCCGGTTGAATTAAACTCGGGATAGTTATCAATATCGATGTAATGTTTTGGCGCTTCGGTTGGATCGTTTGGTTTTCTTATATCCGCATCCGAACCATGCGCGGCAAGTGAATCAGACCAAGCTCCCCAAAAACTCATTTGCGAAGTTACGGTAAGTATTGTTCTTCCATTTATGATTCTGTGACCTACACTTCCCCAGCCTAAAAATAAAATTGAAAGAAGTGGAATAATAACGAGAGTGAATTTTGTTTTGGTTTTCATAGATACAATTTAACAGAATGGATGACTTAAAAGAATAGCCGGTTTAGACTTGTCTTAATACTTTCCTTTTTGGGTTTGCCAGATTGAAGAGGTTAAGCCTTTTTTTAATTTTCTTTTATCTTTCATCTTTTAATACTTTAACAACTGTTCCAGATGCATAAAAAATGTGGTATCCACAATGCTCGGTGAAAACAGCAATTTCATCTTCTTTTTCATTCAATAAATAAAATGCATATCTGAACACCGCGAAAGACTTGTCTTCAAATTCAATTCTTATTTTTTGCTTTGGGAATGCATTAGCACCTAATGAATCATATTTACCATTGCTTATAGTAAGAGCATATTCTTTCAGTTTATCTTGCCATTTTTCAGGAAGCTGATTTCGATTCATTTTTATCCTTTTTCTATCACTTACGATGTGTTATTCCAAATAGTCCGGAAACCACAAAGCCAAATTATAATTATTTAAAAGATTACTAGCTTTTCAAAATACTCTATCTATAAATATCGACTAAAACAATTTTTTTTCTTATTAAGGTATTGCCCGCACGCCTTTGGCGGGACTTTTTACTTAACTGTCCGTCTTAGAAGAACTAAAGATGTTATGCTGCTTTAACTGACTTTTGATAATCTTTTTACTTCTCTTTTTAGTCTGTCTTTAAGTTTGTCTTTTTCTATTTCTAAATTATATCTCATCTGCAGGTTCAGCCAAAATTTTTCTGACAAACCAAAATATTCCGATAGTCTTAATGCTGTATCTGCTGTTATTGCTCTTTTACCAAGAACGATTTCATTTATTCTTCTGGCAGGAACATTTATATCTTGTGCTAATCTATACTGACTGATTTCCATTGGAATCAAAAATTCTTCAAGCAGTATTTCACCTGGATGTATTGGTTCTATTTTTTTATTCATATTATTTATCCTTTATGATAATCTATGACTTCAACTTCGTATGCAGAACTAAACGGCGTGTTTTGTTAAACCACAACGTCGTGTTTATAATTACTTAAAGACTTTCTGTGTTTATTTTTTCTAAAATACTCGATTCAAAAAGATCGGCCCAAACTATGTTTTTCTTTTTACTGTATTGTCTACCCGACTTTTGCGGGACTTTTTACTTATTAAAGAGGTTAGGCTTTCTTTACTCTTCTAAAAAGTATTCATCGATTTTTTCATTTATATACTTCTTAATTTCTTCATATGGAATCACCTTCACAAATTTACCATACATTTGAATTCCATTTCCAGCTAATTCTTTTCTTTTATCTGGGGACACACAATGTTCAAACAAACTTCCACGAATATTAGGAATAGAATAAGTTTTTATAATACTAAGTTTGCTTCGATTTAAATTAGGGTTTTCAACTAAAGATGAATCGCATTTGTAAACATCAAGTTTATAAAAAGAAGCTGAATTAGTAATGGAAGGATTTCCACTCAGACAAAAAGATATACAATTGTTTTTTTGTTTATTATTAACTGAAAAAATGTAAATCACTGAGTTGTGTAAAACATTATACCAAATATCAATTTTTTGTTCATCAGGAAGTGAGTCAAAATTTGGATTATTATTAGTGATAATGTTAAACGGATCATAAAAATAAACTGTAATTGTTGATGAATCAGTATTATACTCATCCATCTTTTCTTGAGAATAAATAGACGATTGAAAAAGAGATAGAAATAAAAGAATACATGTAGAAAAAATAAGATTCATGTTATGATAAATATTTTTCATATATCTCCATTCATTGAAAACCTAACTTACAATTATCCCGCGTGAATTAGTTAACTATGTAGCATAGATG
>JAEXTA010000091.1 GCA_023453665.1 Bacteroidota bacterium
CGGAGTCCATATCATTAGCCACATACCAAAGAGTTTCATCACCGACATATTTAGGTTTGTCAACGCCGGGCGTATAAACTCCATCGTCATTAACATCAACCCAGGGTGCACCATCTTCAACAGGCCATTCATTGTAATCTAATTCATATTCATCCCTGATTGGTCCGGGAGGAAGATTTTCCCAGTCCTTAAGGATTTTGTAAACTCTGTATTTTGGAAGTGAAGGATCATCAGCAGTTCCGTTTGATAAAATTTTACCGGCTTGTAGACCTTGACGATGTGTGTTTCCATTGACTCTGATCTCTTGTCCAATTTTGCCACCCCAAACTAAACCATCTTCGAATACAGCAGTCTTGGTTGCCGATGGGCCCCCAGGCCAGTAAAAACCACTACTTGCTATTTGCGGGTTGTGTGAACCGTCACCATTATTTGATACCCACATCTTAACCTGGTTAATACTTATAAAATCATAGTTGTCATTTGTGGTGATTTTAGACAAACCTGGTTTTTCAGACTGTGAGTAGTTTGTTGTGAAAAGAAAAAGTGAAATTAAAAGGAGGTAAAACAATTTATACATTACAGTGCCCTTTCGCTTTTAATAAATATGTAATTAAACACAAATGTGTAATTACCGGATCGATCCCAAATCAGATTAGACAGGAGTGGATATTTAATTCTGACAAAAACTGACTCCCGTTCCTGATATTCCTAACATAATTCCGATTCAAACCTAATATTAAGAATTGTGGATGTCAAGAGATTTTAAATTCTTGTTGAGTACAGATTCATTTTGAGGAATAAATTTAGATTTACGATGTTTAATTACTAATTTTTCAAATAAAAAAATGAATTTGATTTTATGCTCTATCTCGGTGAACTAAGCGCACTTGCGACTGCATTCCTCTGGTCCGGAACATCACTCGCATTTTCATCCGCCGCAGAAAAAACAGGGTCACTTCAGCTTAACATCAACAGGATGATTATGGCTTCAGTGCTTCTCATCTCTACCATACTCATAATGAATTTCAGTTTTAATCTTTCCTCATCACAATACACAAACCTAATCATCAGCGGAGTGATAGGACTTGTCATTGGCGACTCATTCCTGTTCAAAGGTTACCGCTACATCGGCGCAAGAATAAGTATGCTGCTGATGGCATTATCACCGGCAATGTCAACGCTGCTCGCGTTCATTTTTCTTGGTGAAAGAATTTCATTTTTAGGTTTGATAGGAATCTTTGTAACACTCGGTGGTATTGCACTTGTCGTGCTTGGAAAAGAAACTGATCCGAACGCAAAATATAAAATCACAGCAACAGGATTATTCTATGGGTTTATGGGCGCGCTTGGTCAATCAGCGGGACTTATCTTTGCCAAGTTCGCTTTTGAAGAAGGAAACATAAACGGATTCGTTGCAACATTCGTGAGAGTATTTTCTTCAATATTGATTTTACTTCCTGCTGCATTATTAATTAAACGATATAAAAATCCAATCAGGCTCTACTCAAATAACAAATCAGCATTCGGGGCAACACTACTTGGAACTATTCTTGGTCCATATCTTGGCATAACATGTAGTTTAATTGCCGTTGCTCATACAAAGGTTGGTATTGCAGCAACACTTATGTCAACAATGCCGATAATTATGCTTCCAATGCTGAGATATATTTACAAAGAGAAATTAGACTGGCGGGCATATACCGGTGCTGTGCTTGCAGTGGCTGGTGTGGCTATGTTGTTTTTAAGGTGAAGTCTTTAAGGCAAAAAGAATTTCACGGAGAAACACAGAGAATCCGCCGAGGCGGAACGGAGTTACACTGAGTTTATAACACATATCTTTTAAGACCATCTTTTAGTTTTGTTACGTTAAAATTAATCAATAGTCCAATTTTCTTTTCAGCAAATCTCATGTATGTCAATATTTGTGCAGTATGAACCGGTGCGATTAAATCGATTGATTTTAATTCAACTACTACTTTGTTTTCGATCAGTAAATCCAATCTGTAACCACATTCAAGTTTAATCTCTTTATAAACAACAGGAACAGCTTTCTGTCTTTCATAAAATAATTTTGATTTATCTAATTCATAACACAAACACTCTTCATAAGCTGATTCTAGTAATCCCGGTCCAAGACTTTTGTGTACTTCAATCGCACAGCCAATAATTTTTTGTGTTAATTCATTAAACTCTTCCAAATTTTCTCCGTGTCTTCTCAGTGGAACTCTGTGTAATTCTTTTTTTACTTTGGCGGGATATCTAAATCCTTACAAATTTTCTTTGCAAGGAAGTCATTGATTTCGTTATGCCTTGGAATAGTAGAAACTCTGTTTGTCTTAGGGTTGGAAAATACGGTGTGTTTTGCTCCTTCGCGAAGTAAAACACACCCATTCTTTTGAAGGTAAGAAATTAAATCTTTTCTCTTCATTAAAAAGTTGAAAAATTAATCGGTTCTCGAATTACATCTTTGCCTGAAATAATTTCATTAAGGAATGTCCGGTTGGATTCAAGTACAAGTTGTATCGCTTCTTTTAAGTTTTCTCTTACTTCGTCAATTGAATCACCCTGCGTATTAGCGCCGGGAATTTCTTCAACAAAGCCAATATAACCTTCAGGAACTTTTTTAATAATTGCTGTGAACGACATAGTAATTATCCTTTATAATAAAACCGAAATCAATGTAGTCATAATAAGAATAAACCAAAATTAAAATCCCAGTTCCTTTTTCACTACGATAAACTTCTCAACTGCAAAATCAAGATCAGCTTTTGTGTGAGCAGCAGAAATCTGCACGCGTATTCTTGCTGTTCCTTTGGGAACAACAGGAAAGAAGAAGCCAATCACATACACACCTTTCTCAAGCATCTTTGCTGCAAACTTTTGAGATAGCGCAGCATCACCGAACATAATCGGAACGATTGGATGAACACCCTGTTTAATTTCAAAACCTGCTTTAGAAATCTTTTCACGAAAATATTTTGTGTTCTCTTCAAGCTTGTCGCGTAAGTTTGTTGTCGAACTTAACATATCAAGTACCTTGATAGATGCTGCAACAATTGCCGGTGCAACAGTGTTTGAAAAAAGGTAAGGACGTGAACGTTGTCTTAACAGATCGATAAGTTCTTTTCGTCCGCTTGTATAACCGCCGCTTGCACCACCGAGTGCTTTGCCAAGTGTTCCGGTGATGATATCTATTCTTCCCATAACATCATTGTGTTCGTGAGTGCCTTTACCATGCTTACCCATAAATCCAACTGCATGTGAATCATCAACCATTACCATTGTATTGTACTTGTCTGCAAGATCACAAATGCCTTTTAAGTTTGCGATGTAACCATCCATTGAAAACACACCATCGGTTGCGATAAGAATGTGTCGGGCATTATTAGCTTTGGCTTCTTTTAATTTTTCTTCAAGGTCATTCATATCATTGTTCTTGTAACGATAACGCTGTGCTTTGCACAAACGGATACCGTCAATGATACTCGCGTGATTTAGTTCATCACTCACGATAGCATCTTCTTCACCTAATAAAGTCTCGAACAATCCGCCGTTTGCATCAAAGCAGGATGTGTAAAGGATTGTATCTTCTGTTCCAAGAAATTCTGTTATCTTTTGTTCAAGTTGTTTGTGAACATCCTGTGTTCCGCAGATAAACCGGACTGATGATAGTCCATATCCCCAATGCTCAAAACTTTCTTTGGCAGCATTAATTATTTCGGGATTATCGGCAAGTCCGAGATAATTATTAGCGCACATATTTAAAACTTTTTGTCCGCCTTTCACTTCTATGTTTGCGCGTTGGGGCGAGGTGATGATTCGCTCCTTCTTAAGCAAGCCTTCGGATTCGATTTGGGTGAGTATGTTTGTGTAGTGTGATTTTATATTTGTGAACATTATTTCTCCTTTGTTCGATACTGGATACTTGATACAGGATTCTGGTTAAGAAATCTCAAACAAGTACACATTCATGTTATTAAATTATTTTTCGCTTAAATGTTCATTACTAACAGATTGTAAAAAACGATTTATCTTTTTACCTAAAATTTCAAGTTTTGAATGAAGCTCATCGTATAATACTTTATCTGTAAGAGACAATGTTTCAAATAACGTTTCGAGATGATCAATTGTTTCATCATTTGAAGCCAAAGCCATTGTTATATACCGGATATAATCACTTTTATAATTTCTTCTTCCATAACCTTCAACAATATTTGACTTCACGGATTTACAGGATCGTCTGATCTGACTTCCTTCTTCATACATTTCAAATTTAGGAAGAGTCATTGTCATCTTATGAATATCCACTGAAAGTTCTTTTGCGATTTTCCATACCTCAAGATCTTTATAATTCATAAGTCTCCTTTGTTTTCATCGGGCATCAGGTATCCGGAATCCGGTATCAGATTCCTGCATCCAGCCTCACTCCCAATCCAGCACAACTTTACCTGAATTTCCCGACTTCATTATTTCAAAGCCTTCAAGGTAATCGTCAATCTTATAGCGGTGTGTAATGATTGTATTCAGGTTAAGTCCGCTTTGAACCATTGCCTGCATCTTGAACCAGGTTTCAAACATCATCCTTCCATATATACCGCGGATGGTAAGACCATTGAATATGACTTTGTTCCAGTTGATGCTTGCGCTTTCAGGAAGAATGCCGAGCAGAGCCATTTTGCCTCCGTGATACATTGCATTAATCATATCGTTAAAACCGTGGATGCTTCCGCTCATCTCAAGAC
>JAEXTA010000175.1 GCA_023453665.1 Bacteroidota bacterium
ACTAAAGCATTCATTAAAACAATCAAGCCTACTTCTTGCCTGCGTCCTAGTCCCTGGTATTGCATATGCATGGTACCAATACCACCACCGCCAACTAATCCAATGATTGTAGCCATCCTGACATTTATATCCCATCTGTAAATGGTGAAGGACAGAAATGGCAGAACTATTTGCGGAACAACAGCATACCACACCACCTGAACTTTGTTTGCTCCCGTAGCGGTAATTGCTTCAACCGGACCTTCTTCAATATTTTCAATTGCTTCAGAATATAGTTTAGCATTTGAAGCTATAGTATGTACCAGAAGAGCGATCATTCCGGCATATGGACCAATACCAACCCATACAGAAAATATAATTGCCCAAATAAGAGGTTCAATAGATCTGATAAAGTTTAGCAGAATCCGTAAAATATAATAAACAGAAAAGCTTACGCGATTGTCTTTCATCAAATTCCTGGCTGTAAAAAAGCTAAGAAGTAAAGTTGGCGGAATAGAGATTAGCGTTGCGAGTAATGCAATGTATATAGTTTCAATAGTTGCAAAAAGAGCATCATCAAATATTCCCATCTCGGGTTGGAAAAGTGCTCCAAATATTCTTTCTGCTCCCTGTACTCCCTCACTAGAAAAGAGATCGACGATTGAGAGTTTTGTAACTATCCACCCGGCTATGAATGTCAGGTTGAAGAGGAACCATCCAAAAATCTCTACAGTCCACCTCGTTGTATTATTTTCTTTTGCAACCCCGAATATCTTGCAGGATAATGATGTTTTAGTATAAGCCCAGCCAACACCGATAATTATACTAATGCCGAAGATCGCGAATATTTCTAACCATGAAAATGGAAGCTCTCTTAGTTCAAGAATGAACTTATAATATATGGCTCTTTGAAGTACGAGGATAGAATAGAATACAAAAAATATATCCAGCAGTATTGCTTTAATAAACCCTACATTTTCTTCTTTTTGTCTGTTCCGGGCTATGATTTTATGCGGGTGAATTTCAAGTTCGGGCTGTTTCATCTTATCTCCACCTCTTCTGCTTCTTCACCATAAATTGTTTTAAACCAGTTTTCGTCAATTTCTCCCGGCAGACCTTCATAAATTATTTCACCGGCTTTTAATGCTATCACTCTCGATGCATATCTTCTAACGAGACTAAGAAAATGTAAATTACAAATTACCGTTGTTCCAAGTTCTTTATTGATCTTTTCAAAATACTGCATAACAGAATTTGATGTTGCAGGATCTAATGAAGCTACGGGTTCATCAGCCAGCAGCAGTTTTGGGTTCTGCATAAGACTGCGCGCTATTGCCACACGCTGTTGCTGTCCACCGCTCAAACTGTCTGCACGTACATCGGCTTTTTCAGGTATTCCAACGGTCTCCAAACATTTATGCGCTTCATCAATTACTTCGCCGGAGTACTTTTCAAATATTGCATCCAATGTTTTTAGTGAGCCGAGTTTTCCGGTTATTACATTTGTCAGCACCGACCTTCTTTTAATAAGATTGAATTGTTGAAATACCATTCCTATCTGAGATTTTACTTTCCGGAGTTCTTCGCCTTTGATGTGAGTAATATCTTTTCCAAGAAATTCAATTTTACCGGATGTCGGTTCGATCAGGTGATTGATACATCTGAGTAAAGTTGATTTACCGGAACCGCTTAAGCCGATGATCACCAGAAATTCACCTTCCTGAACTTCAAAGTTTATTCCCTTTAAAGCATGAGTTCCATTCTTATAAATTTTGTGCAGGTTCTGAATTTTTAATATCATTTTTTGACCAGAGTTTCAAAAGTAATGTTTTGTTCAAGCAGCATTTTACGCAGCCCGTCATAATCTGAATCTTTTGTAGGAATAAGTCCCCTTATATCATATATCTCGTACAGCGATGCTTCACCTTCAGGTGTAGCAACATATTTGAGAAGCGCGTCGATAACTTTCTCTTTTATTTCTTCGTCCATATCTTTCCTGAAAACCCAGGGGTCATTCGGAATATCTTCTGTAAAGCCGATAATTTTTATTTTTTCTTCAACATCGGGAAACTGTTTTAACACTCTCATTCTTGCGTCAAGAATTTCACCGGTACCTGGATCAGGTGGTGCGTAATATGTTGCGCCTGCATCAACCTGTTTCTGGTAAACCATGGTAACTACATTATCATGCCTCATTGCAAAAACTGTTTCACTTGGTTTGATTCCTTTTTTATCAAGAAGAGCTTTTGGTAAAATGAATCCTGATGTGGATGAAGGATCAACGTAGGCAAAACTTCTGTTATCAAGCTCCGAGAGACTGTCAATTCCTGAATCATATCGAGTTATAAACTGACCTTTGTAGGTAGTTTCATTATTGTCACGGACAATTCTCAATCTTGCTTCAGCCTGGTATTTGTGGTTTGCCATCAGGTATGAAAATGTATTTATACTTGCTATGTCCGCTTTTTTTGTTCCGAACGCTTCAACGACAGCAATAAAACTTGCCGGTACTGCTGTTGTAAAATAGTACCCGGTTTCTTTTTCAAGGAAGTCAACCAATTCTTTTGCGTTTGATGTAATTCGTTTAGCATCAACTGAAGGAGTGAAATAAATTTTGATTGGATTTGTTTTTGTACCGATTGCCCCTTCATTCAATTCACGTAAAGAAGCAAT
This sequence comes from Bacteroidota bacterium, assembly GCA_023453665.1. Taxonomy (GTDB): domain Bacteria; phylum Bacteroidota; class Ignavibacteria; order Ignavibacteriales; family Ignavibacteriaceae. The sequence goes on from JAEXTA010000175.1 coordinate 2,653, forward strand.
AGTCATAAAAAGAAGAACCGGTGCGAGATATAAAAAATACTTTAATACATTCATAACTTTTTAGTTTTCAATTCAAATATGCTTATAAGTTAAAAGCTATCAAAACCGACGATTCAAAATCTTGTCATTGTTTTTGGGTTAAATCAATGAAATTATCCGAACGATTGACATCCGGAATATTTTCATCACCAATTTCAATTTTCGCCGGATATCCGCTTATCATTGTCTTTATTTCAAATTCAGTATTTCCGTTCTTCCATACTTTAGCTTCCTCTCGATGAATATATTTTTCACCGATGGTATTGTAGCATGTCAGTAACACAGGGACAGGATATGACCCTGTTTTTTTCACTTTTACAAAAAGTTCGCTGCCTATCATTTTATGTTCTGTAATAGTTAAATCAGGATAACCTTGTTCAAAAAACCATGGCTTCCAGAACCATGATAAATTCTCTCCTGTCACCATTTCAAAAGTATGAAAAAAATCATACGGAACAGGATGTTTTCCATTCCATCTTGTAATAAATTCTTTTAACGCATTTTGATAGATTTCATCTCCCAGCGATTTTCTTAATATCTGGTAAGCTACAGAAGGCTTGTTGTAGGCTGCTATTCTGTAAGTGTTCCATCGCATTTGAGTACTTGGTGTAACTAAGGGAAGTTCTGCTTCATTACCTGCAAATCTTTCATAACTTTTTACATTGCCGCTTCTTTCAGAGTAATCAGTTAATACATTCTCCTGAAAATCATTAGTGAACATAACTGCATAACCTTCATCCATCCATGCATATTTTCGTTCATTGATTCCCATATAAAACGGGAAATATGTATGTGCAATTTCATGCGCTGCAAGACTTGTCGCACGTTCATATGAACTTTCTGAACCATTGTTTACGATCATAGGAAATTCCATTCCCCCGGCACCATTAAAAACTGTGATCTGTGGATATGGATAATCGACGCCCGGGAAATTATTTGAAAAATGATCAACAACTTTTTTACTCGCCTCACACACTTTGTAGTAGTCAGATGATTGCTCTTTATATACAGCATTGATCTGAACCCTTCTTCCTGAAACAGAATCAACCAATAAGCTTGATGCGTCCCACAAATAATGATCACTGAAACCAAAAGCAAAATCAGGCACATGTTCAGCTTTTATTTTCCAGGTATTTTTTTCTGAATCATTTTTTAAAAGATTCCATTTCCCCAAATCATCTTTGTCAATCACGTGAATTATTTCATCTGAAAGAAACGATTGGTTATACTTGTTTAAAATCTTTTCCGAAAAAAGTAATTCGGGGTTTTGCAGAGTACCCGTTGACCACAAAAAGAAATTTTTTGGTAAGGATATTTCAATTTCAAAATCGGAGAAATCGTTATAAAATTCTGTTGTACCCAGGTATTCATTTGTATCCCATCCATCTATATCGTCATATACTGCAATTTGGGGATACCAGTATGCAATGAAATATGACGTTGAATCATAAGCCCCAAATCTTATTGACGGACCATCAGGCAGTTCAAATGACCAGTTTATTTCAAGTTGAACTTCAGACTTAGGCTGAACCGGACTTTTAAGTTTAATAACCATATTAGTTCCATTAATTTCAACCTGTTTTCTTTCATTGAAATTGTACTCGTTTTTGTTTACGACAAGTTTTGATAATACTATTCCATCATTCTTTTCGGTTCTGATAGTGAAATCTTTGGCAACACCCGGTTTATTAATATTCTGGTATAATCTTACTACGAGTGATTTTAAAGTATCAGGACTATTATTTTTATAAATAATATTGCTGCTGCCGGAGAGCCATCTGCTAAACGGATTTACCTCAGCCTTAATTTTATATGATGCAGAGTTTTGCCAGTAATTTGAACCCGGTTTTCCGTCATAAGAGCGCGTGTTTTGTTTAAATGCTTTTTCGACATTTCTGGGAATAAATAAATTATTCTGCGGCAATGCTATCGATGTTAATGCTAAAGTTATAATTATTGAGTATGTAATTCTTAACATATTTTCCCTGTAGTTCAACTTTTACTGATCAAATAAGGAATCAGGTTTGTTCCCTGATAATTTTAGTTTACCAAATCTTTTGTAAGCAAGCTCAGTTGCTTCACGACCTCTTGGTGTGCGTTGTATAAAACCCTGCTGTATCAGAAATGGTTCATATACTTCTTCAATTGTTCCAGGATCTTCATTAACAGCAACTGCAAGTGTACCAAGTCCAACAGGTCCACCTTTGTACTTTTCAATTATTGCGAGAATAATTTCTTTATCCATTTCATCAAGACCATATTCATCAACTTCTAAAGCTAAGAGAGCTTTACGCGCAACATCAATATCAATTTTATTTTTGTTTTCATAATCAGCGAAGTCGCGTGTACGACGTAACAGCCTGTTTGCAATTCTCGGAGTGCCTCGTGATCTTTTCCCGATTTCCAGACAAGCATCTTCTGTAATTTTAATTTTTAATATTCCTGCCGAACGGGAAATTATTTTATCAAGAATGGTTGAGTCATAATAATCCAACCTGAACCTGATGCCGAACCTGTCACGCAAGGGTGATGTTAACATTCCTGCTCTTGTGGTTGCACCAATCAAAGTATACTTAGGAAGACTAATCTGAACTGAACGGGCATTTGGACCACTGTCAATCATAATATCAAGTTTGTAGTCTTCCATTGCTGAATATAAATACTCTTCGACGACCGGACTGAGTCTGTGAATCTCATCTATAAATAAAACTGATTTCTCTTCAAGAGTGGTTAATAAACCTGCAAGGTCACCCGGTTTTTCAAGAACAGGCCCTGAAGTAATTTTTAGTTTCACACCCATTTCGTTAGCAATTATATGCGCCAAAGTTGTTTTGCCTAACCCTGGAGGACCGGTTAACAAAACATGATCTAGTGCCTCCCCGCGTTTGGATGCCGCATTTACAAATACTTTCAGGTTTTCGGTTATCTTCGCCTGCCCCATAAAATCACTGATGCTCGAAGGTCTTAAAGACAGTTCGAATTTTTTTTCATCTTCTGAAGGTATAGGATCAGTTGTTCCTGATTTGCGCATATTTTTCTTTCTGAAGATTTATGAAATTATGTAACAAGCTGCTTATTTTTAATTTTAAATTTGTGAAGCATTATCACCATAAGAGTCATTAATGAAATCATTAATAATGCAGAACTAATTGTGTTAAAAACATTAAAACTTTTGCTGTAAAGTATGATAATTCCCGGATTCCACGCACTTCCGTATAATATCATAAGGTGAACTATATAGATCAGCAATGTATTTCTTCCCAGAAGTACAATGACCCGTGGAATATTTTCTATACTGGCTGAGATCATTGATACAATACCATTTAATAACAGAACAATACCAAGCCGAAGTGTTATCAGATTCGGGCTGGTTGTCCATAAATAACTTTGTCCATAAACCGATGTCTCTATAAGGTCTCCCACTAAGGCAGTACCAATTAATAAAATACCTAAAATCAATAAAGAGAAACTGAATTTAGTTGTACGAAATATATCAGGTTTTTTAGCGAGATATGAACCCAGAATTGCACCACAGATTACATATCCGGCCCACGGAAATAGTGGAAAGTTTGAACCTGTTCCTTTATAAAAATATCCTGCCAATGAATGGGGTAGTATTTCACTCCAGTTCATTTTATCAAAAACGGGATAAAGTGCAAAGAAAATGAGTGCACCAATGGAATAGATCAGGTAATCATTTACTTTTATTTTTTCTGCTAACCATGCCAGGATAAGAATAAATAAAAGTCCGAACCCAATTAGTTGAAGAACATCAACCGCAAAGAATATATTCCATTGCACTGGAGTTACATCGCCAAAATAAACAATTGTTGGGGTTGGATACCGAAGCATGTATCCCAGAAAAACGAGCAGCAAAAATCTTTTGAAACCTTTTTTGACTCTTGGATTTGAATTGAATGGTTCGTTTACAAGTTTGAAAAGGTAAGTAAAAACGGTTCCCGAAGTAAAAAGAAAAATTGGTGCGGTCATCCCTCTCATAAAGAACCAGGCAGCAAAAAACGGCGAGTCCATATTTCGATAGTCATTAGCTAACAGCACATCAACAGTATGTCCCTGAACCATCATCAATACCGCAAATGCTCTCATCAGATCAATGAAGATGATCCGGTTTTTCCTGGATTTAAAAGTCATTATGCCTGCAGTTAAATATCACTTCGTAATGCCAATCTTTTTAATACTTTAACCGCAGGTAATTTAAGAAAAAACGATTATTCAAAAAACTTTTATGTATCGAGTAAAATTTTATTCAATCGATATATTTATCTTTACAAAAAAAAAGCCCGTTTTCACGGGCTTATTCTGAGATGATTAAGGTTTATGAAATTGTAATGGTTCTCGGTTTTATTCTATCATGTTTCGGTAGTACTAAAGTGAGTTGACCGTTTTCAAACTTTGCAACTATTTTCGACTCATCGATACTGTTGCTTATTCTGAATCTCCTGTAGAAGTTCGCAACCTCACTTTCATTCAAAAGATATTTTCTTTTAGCTGCTTCATCGTAGTTATTTAGTTTACCGAATATCACAAGAGACTCTTCCTCAAGTTTTACTTTTACGCTATCTCTTGTTACACCAGGCATGTTTGCAACAAGGTAATAATCATCTGCTGTTTCAAATATATCAACAACAGGTGCCACTACTCTTTCCTTTTCAAGTAACAATTCCCAGTTGAGATTTCCGGTTTCATTTACTGTAACGAGTTCTTTGTTTTCAGTCATTTTTTTTCTCCTATGTTTAAATTTTAATTTTCAGTTTAAGAACTCTGATAGGGACAGAATTCCGAATTTTTTATTTATCTTTTTTATCATCATCAACAACTTCGTATGATGCATCCTGAACTTCATTTTTATCTTGTGGTTTTTCACCAGAAGCCTGTTCAGTATGTGGTGGCTGCGGACCTGAACCTGGTTGACCGGGTCCAGCTTGTTGATAGAGTTGTGTAGCAACCTCACTCCATACTTTATTGAGTGATTCAGTGGCAGCTTTTATCTGATCAGTGTTATTGGTTACCAAAGCATCTTCAACTTTTTTAATCTCTGATTCAATCCGGGATTTAACATCGCCTGATATTTTATCTTTTAATTCCTCCATCTGTTTTTTGATCTGGAAAACAAGGCTGTCTGCACTATTTCTTGTATCTACTGATTCTTTTTTCTTCTTATCCTCAGCAGCATGTTCAGCAGCATCCCGTTTCATTTTTTCAACTTCGTTTTGTGAAAGTCCGCTTGAAGATGTGATACGGATACTCTGCTCTTTGTTAGTGGCTTTATCTTTTGCCGAAACATGCATAATACCGTTAGCATCTATATCAAATGTTACTTCAATCTGCGGAATTCCTCGCGGTGCAGGTGGAATTCCATCAAGATGGAATCTTCCAAGACTTCTGTTATCCTGTGCCATTGGTCTTTCACCCTGAAGGATATGAATTTCAACAGATGGCTGACTGTCTGATGCGGTAGAGAAGGTTTCACTTTTCTTTGTAGGTATGGTTGTGTTAGCTTCAATCAATTTTGTCATAACACCGCCAAGTGTTTCAATACCAAGTGAAAGAGGTGTTACATCAAGAAGCAATACATCTTTAACTTCCCCTGTAAGAACACCACCTTGTATCGCGGCACCTACAGCAACAACTTCATCAGGGTTTACACCTTTATGTGGTTCTTTACCGAATAGTTTCTTTACCAGTTCCTGAACCATCGGAATTCTTGTTGAACCACCGACAAGTATAACTTCATCAATTTGTGAAGCAGTTACACCTGCATCACGTATAGCCTGCTCGCATGGTATTTTTGTCCTTTGAACAAGATCATCGATCAATTGTTCAAACTTTGAACGGGATATATTTATGTTAAGATGTTTTGGACCATCCTGGGTTGCGGTAATGAACGGAAGATTTACATCTGTGGTTGTCGATGATGATAATTCAATCTTAGCTTTTTCAGCAGCTTCTTTTAATCTTTGTAATGCCATTGCATCTTTACGAAGATCAATACTTTCCTGCTTTTTGAATTCATCAGCGAGATAATCAATAAGACGCTGATCAAAATCATCACCGCCTAAATGTGTATCACCGTTAGTGGATTTTACTTCAAATACTCCGTCGCCGAGAGAAAGAACTGAGATATCAAATGTACCGCCGCCAAGATCATACACAGCGACGATGTGGTCTTTATTTTTTTTATCGAGTCCGTATGCAAGTGCTGCTGCTGTAGGTTCGTTAATTATTCTTCTTACTTTCAAACCTGCAATTTCACCTGCGTCCTTTGTTGCCTGCCTTTGAGAATCATTAAAATAAGCCGGTACGGTAATTACAGCTTCTGTTACTTCCTGACCGAGATATTCTTCTGCTGTTTTTTTCATCTTCTGAAGAATCATAGCACTGATTTCAGGTGGTGAATAAACTCTGTCACTTATTTTAACACGTGCTGAGTTTCCGTCACCAGGAATAATTTCATACGGGACTTTTGTTTTTTCATCCTGAACTTCGCCTACTAATCTTCCCATAAATCTTTTGATGGAAAAGATTGTGTTCTTTGGATTTGTAATAGCCTGACGCTTTGCCGGTTGACCAACTAAACGCTCACCTGTTTTTGTAAATGCCACAACAGATGGAGTTGTTCTTCCACCTTCTGAATTGGGAATTACAACCGGATCATTACCTTCCATCACCGCTACGCAAGAGTTGGTTGTTCCAAGGTCTATTCCTATAATCTTTCCCATTATGCTTTTCTCCTTTTGATTTTCTTAATAATGAAAGCGGCAGCTTCTATACTGCCGCTAAATCTTCATTCAACGTTTTTATTTAATATCAATAAATCTTTCTTTTACTTCTTTTGATTCAGATTTTTCAATCTTCACTTTTAGTATGCCGTCTTCAAATTTTGCTTCAACTTTGTCTGGATTTATTTCATCCGGCAGTGTGAAACTTCTTGTAAACGAACCGAATATTCTCTCACTTCTGTAAAAGTTTTTGTCTTTCTTTTCTTCGGTCTCACTTTTCTTTTCCCCACTTATAGTCAGAATATTATCCTGCAATGATATTTTAATTTCATCTTTTTTAACACCGGGTATTTCAGCGTTAATGAAAATATTCTTTTCATCTTCAGAAATATCCACTCGAGGATTGAAGGAATGACTCCATTCAAAGTTCATCGGGTATTCTCCGAAAAACCTTTGGATCCTGTTATTAAAGTTTTCAAGTTCTCTTAACGGTTCAAATTTTATAAGTGTCATTTTATCAACTCCTTACTTTTACTTTGTTTAATAATAAAATTCACAATGAAAATTTCAACCATCGTGCCAGCAGGTTTTAGCAAAAGCTAAGTTCTTTAATTACAATAAATTAGCGTTATCAACACAATCTTTATCTTATTTTAATCTGCCATCATTTCCGACTTAATGTCACACAAAATAAATTTCTGACAAACAGACTGACACTTTGAGATATTAATCCTATTTTTAAAATAAAAATGGTGAAAAATTGTTTGAACTAGAAACTTTCGATATTAAGCTGAATACTGAAGTAATCGGCAGAAATTTTATTTATGCAGATGAAATTGATTCTACAAATTCACTTTTGTTAACCAAAAACAAAAAACAAAACGTTGATGGTACAGTTGCACTTGCAGAAAAACAAATTAAAGGACGCGGAAGAAAAGACAGAATATGGTACAGTGCAAAAGGATTAAACCTTACTTTCTCAGTACTTTTTCTTGATGAGACTCTGCTTAAAGGAAATATTAATCTTATTAATTTTTCAGCAGCACTTGCAATTGCACTGTCAATTGAAAATTTATATCAATTAAAAACAGAACTTAAGTGGCCCAACGATATTTTGGTTAACAAGAAGAAAATTGCAGGAATCCTGCTTGAATCTTCTTCACAGGGAAATAAAATTGAAAAACTTATTGTTGGAATAGGTGTGAATGTAAATCAAACTTTATTTCAAGGTAGTTTCAATATAGAACCTACTTCAATTAAGATGGAATTGAATCAAAATGTCGAGAGAGAAAAATTACTTGCGGAAATTCTGAATAACCTTGAAGAATTTGTTGGTATGATTTCCACTAACCCCTCCTTTATACTTAAAGACTGGAAATCACGATGTGATATGATCGGAGAAAAAATTTCCATTACAGAAGGTGAGACAACAAGATACGGCATCTTTGAGGATATAGATGAGAACGGTTTTCTTCTACTTCGTGTAAAAAATAAAACTGAAAAAATTCACTTCGGTGATGTGAGCCTGGGTTAATGATCTTAGTACTTGACATTGGCAACAGCAGAATCAAATGCGGGTTGTTTGATAATGAAAAACTTACTTTACAAAAAAGTTTTACCGATAGTGAATCATTCAAATTATTTTTTAGTCAGAATAAAATTGATGATGCTTGTATATGCAGTGTCTCACCTAAGACAACAGAAATCATAAATGAGATTATTAAGAATAATTCTAAACTTTCGCCTTTTATAATATCTCACAATTCTAGCACCAATATTAAGATTGATTATGAAACACCTCAGACACTTGGAATTGACCGTATTTGTTCAATTGAAGGCGCACTATCATTAACAGATAAAAATTTTTCGTTTAAAAAAAATTCTTTTATTATATCAATGGATTGCGGAACGGCAACAACAATAAACATTCTTCAATCACCGGATATATTTTTAGGCGGAACTATTTCACCAGGTATCAACCTGATGTTTCATTCATTGAAAACAAATACAGCACAGCTTCCTGAAGTTGATGCATCTTATTTAAAAGATTTAATAGGCAAATCAACAACATCTTCAATTGCAAGCGGAGTGATCAATTCATCTGTAGGATTACTAGAAAAGACTATCAGACATGTTGAAAAAACCTATTCAGCAAAAAATATTTATTTGTATTTAACAGGAGGCAGTTCGGAAAATTTGCTAAGTTATATAAACTATCCTTTTATATATGAAAAGTCGCTTGTATTGTATGGGGTATTTAGTTTATATAAACTTAATAGGAAGTGATCTTTTAAGGAACTAAAACGAGAAGATTATCTATTAATCTTGTTTTACCAATCCGGCAGGCGCACAGTATAAAATATTTTCTGCCGCTTATCAATTGAACGGAACTGACAAAAGTTTCTTCATCTACAATCTGAATGTAATCCAAACGGGCAGAGATAATATTTTCAAACAATAATTTTAATTCTACTAAAATTTTTGACGAATCTTTTTCACCCTGAAGAATCAACTGATTACCCACATTTAGTGCTTTTGATAATACCAAAGCGTCTGCTCTCTCTGTTTTAGATAAATAAACATTTCTGGAACTCATCGCAAGTCCATCACTCTCTCTTACAATCGGACAGACTACAATATTTACGGGAAGTTTCAGATCTCTAACCATCTGTTTTATCACTGCCTGTTGTTGTGCATCTTTCTGTCCGAAAAATGCAAAATCAGGCTGCACAATATTAAAAAGGATATTGACGATTGTGGTCACACCTTGAAAATGTGTCGGTCTTGATTCTCCTTCAAGTTGTTTTGTTATTTGTTCTACATTTACAAACGTCTGGAAATCAGCGGGATAAATTTCACCAGCTGGTGGAAGAAACAGTATTTCGGTACCCTCATTTAGTAATAAGGATTTATCCTTTTCAATATCTCTCGGATATTTTTCTAGATCCTCATTTGGAGCAAACTGGGTTGGATTAACAAAAATTGATACTACTGTAATATTGGTTTGTGATTTTGATTTTCTGACAAGAGATAAATGTCCTTCGTGAAGGAAACCCATTGTAGGAACAAATCCTATTTTTTTTCCTTCACGTTTTAATTGCAGGCAAACAGACTGAACTTCTTCAGCGCTGGTAATAACTCTGATAAAAACCTCAGGACATTAAAGTAAGAACATTGTGGACTGTGTTTTTCAGTTCTTTTCTTGGAATAACGATATCAACGAAACCCTGTTCAAGTAAAAATTCTGAACGTTGAAATCCTTTCGGCAGATCTTTACCAATTGTTTGTTTGATCACTCTCGGTCCGGCAAAACCGATTAACGCCTGAGGTTCTGCGATATGAACATCTCCAAGCATTGCGTAACTCGCTGTTGTTCCTCCGGTTGTAGGGTCAGTCATAATTGAGATGTATGGTATTTTTTCATCAGCAAGTTTTGCAAGGCGCGAACTTGTCTTTGCCATCTGCATCAACGAAAATGCACCTTCCATCATTCTTGCGCCGCCGCTCGCAGAAATAATAATTAATGGAATTTTGTTCTTTATCGCTTTGTCAGTAAGTCGTGCAATTTTTTCACCAACAACCGAGCCCATACTTCCACCGATGAATTGAAAATCCATACAACCAAAAGCTACTTCAAGCCCGTTAATCTTTCCCGTGCCTGTTCTTGCTGCGTCGAACAATCCTGTCTTCTTAATGGTTTCAGGAATTCTCTGCGAATATTTTTTTGTGTCTTCAAAATCGAGTGGATCGGCAGAACGCATTTTTTTATCCATCTCTTTGAAACTGCCCCCGTCCAGCATTATCTGAATATACTCAGCACTTCCTATTCTGAAATGATAACCGCATTTAGCGCAAGTCCATAAATTTGTTTCAAGTTGTTTTTTATGAATGATCTCATTGCAGCTTGGACATTTTTCCCATAGTCCGTCAGGTAATTCTTTTTTCTGAGTATCAGGAGCTATGTTTGATTTTGAGCGTTTAAACCACGGCATTATTGATTCACTTTCTGAACATCTGCAAAAATTGTAAGAACTTTGTTCGGTTCTTTTGGATCATTCGATTTAACAGTAATGGTACGGCTCATTTTTCCTGAACGATTGGAAGTATCAAGTTCGACTTTTAATGTTCCATCTTCGCCGGGTTTAACTGATTTACTGCTTATCAATGCTGCAGTACATCCGCAGGATGTCAGTATATCTTTGATTTCAAGAGTTCCTTTTCCTGTATTTGAAAATGAAAATGTATGAGCAACCTTCTTACCTTCTGTTACTTTTCCAAAATCGTATTGGGTATCGTTAAACATCAATGCCGGCACTTCAGATATACTATTATTCTCAGAGCCTTTTATGATATTTGCTTTTAACATCAATCTAAGATCGGGGTTCTGAGGGTCATTACTTTTTACAATTACATATTTTTCCTGTATTCCGAGTCTGCCTGCAGAATTAAAATCAACTTTAATTGTCGTGCTTTCGCCGGGAGCTAATTCCTTCTTTTCAGGTTGAGCGGCAGTACATCCGCAGGTTGGTCTTACTTCATTTATCTTTAATATATCACCGCCAACATTTGATATTTTAAAATTATGTGAAGCAATGGTACCCTGCGTAATATCTCCGAAATTATGTTCGACAAGTTGAACTGAAATTCTTGGTCCGACGATCTGAGCAAGACAAACTGAGGACAGAATAAACAGCGAAAAAATTATTTTCCTTATCATATTATTTTCCTTTTACTATGAAGTTCTTAATATAATTTGGTTCTAAATAGTCATAATCAAAAGTAACTAATTTGTTACCGGATAAACTGCACCATTTTGCTATAGAGTAAGCTGAAGGTACACTAATATTATTCCCCGTAAAATCACCGAAGACTGCTGTTCCGATTTCAGTCTCAGGAAGTTCTTTTTTGTTTATTACGGTTAAATTGTGCACAAATATAAAACTATTCGCTTTAACTTTAAAACTGGCATAATATAATTCCTCAGAATTAACTTTATTGGCAATTATAAATTCATCTTCTTCTTTTAAGTAAGAAGATATTTGCAGAGCTAAAGCTTCAAAAGTTGGAACCGGAACAATTGGCAGTGCTGATGCAAATGCTAACCCTTTAGCTGCTGCCATTCCTATTCTTAATCCGGTAAATGAACCGGGACCAGAAGATATTGCAATCATGGATACATCACTTATTTCAATTGAAGCACTTTTCAGAACAGCATCAATAGTTTCATAAATTTTATCACTATGCGAGTGTTTTAATATTACCTGGTTTTCAAAATATTTTTCATTAGAGAAATAGACACAAGCGCCGCAGATTTTTCCGGAAGTTTCAATTGCCAAAATTGGTTTTACGTCATTCATACTTATTAAACCTGAATTCCCTCATCTCATTTTCTTTTACATCGATCAACACTTCAATCCTCTTTTGTGGCAGCAGATCATTAAATAAATTTCCCCACTCTATAAATGTTACAGCCTCACTGTCATTGATGTAATCATAAAAACCAATATCAAGGAGTTCGTTTAGTTTTTCTAGTCTGTAAAAATCAAAATGATAGATTTTTTTAAGACCGGTATACTCATTAACAATTGAAAACGTAGGGCTGTTTACATTATTGATATTATAATTTTTCAGGACGTGTTTTATGAAAAAAGTTTTGCCGGAACCAAGATTGCCGTTAAGAACTACAACATCACCATCAGTTAATGATAAAGAAAAATTTTCGGCAAGTTCAATCGTTTCTTCTTCTGATTTGATTTCAATTACAGAAGGATAATCCATTACTTTGTTTCCATTGTAATTACAGGTAGTATCATTTCTTCCATAGAAATACCGCCATGCTGAAAAGTATCTTTATAATACGTCAGATACTTGTGATAATCAGTAGGATAAACGAAATAATAATCTTCCTTTGCAATAATGTAATTTATCGTCACCCCTCTTTTAGGCAGCATATACTCGGCAGAATTTTTTACAAAGACAGCGTGCTTTTCATCAACCTTAAGATTACGGCCGTACTTAAATCTTAAATTTGCTGATGCTTCCCTGTCTCCCAACACCTTTGCGCCCCGTAATGATCTTATACTGCCATGATCTGTAGTAATTACGATCTTTACCTTGTTAAGTTTTGCAAGTGTTTTAAAAGTTGAAAGCAAAGATGAGTGCGTAAACCAGCTATTGGTCAATGATCTGTATGCAGGCTCATCCGGTGCGATTTCTTTCAATAAATCAGAATCAGATCTTCCGTGTGCAATCATATCCAGGAAGTTGACCACGACCGCAGTAAGATGTGTATTCTGGTATGAATGAATATTCTGTTCAAAATTTCTTCCGACTTCAGGATCAATGATCTTGATATACTTCAGTTCATTTTTGAGTTTTATTTTTTTCCTGTCAATGAGAAGTTGAAGTAATTCCTTTTCATACCTGTTCATACTTTTTTCATCATCCTCACCTGAATGCCAGTATTGAGGATAAATTTTTTCTATCTCTGAAGGATATAATCCACTGAACAGAGTATTACGTGCATATGGTGTTGCAGTTGGAAGTATTGAATAATAGTAATCCTTTTCAATCTTAAAAATTTCTGAAAGATGTTTCTCCATCAGCATCCATTGATCGAGTCTCAGGCAATCTATCACAAAATAGAAAACAGGTGTATCCGATTGTTTCAAATGTTTAAGTACATATTGTTCTGTTATCTGGTTTGATAATAACGGAGACTCATTTCTGTCATTTGATGTTAACCAGTTACGGTAATTTTTTTCGACAAACCTTGAAAATTCTTTGTTTGCCTCACGTTTCTGATCATTCAGTGTTTGTCTTAGATTTATTTCGGAATGTGTGTCAAGTTCAACATCCCAGTTAACCATTTTTATGTAAATATCTGTCCAGTCTTCATATGAAAGATTATCAAGCAATGCCCTTGATATTTCATGAAAATCATGAAGATAGTCCTTAGCTGCATATTCACCGCTGATCTTTTTTCCTTCAAGAATTTTTTTGCATACAAGAAGTACCTGGCTCGGGTTAACTGGTTTGGTGAGATAATCATTTATCTTTCCGCCGATTGCTTCATTCATTAATGATTCTTCTTCACTTTTAGTAATCATAACAACCGGCAGATTTGGATTTAGATCTTTGATCTTACCAAGAGTTTCAAGACCACCCATACCAGCCATCATTTCATCAAGGAAAATGAGGTCATATGTATTTTCTTTTACATGTGTAACTGCGTCTTCGCCGTTCGTAACTGTATCAACAGCATATCCTTTTTCTGCGAGAAAAATAATGTGTGAACGCAGCAGTTCTATTTCATCATCAACCCATAATATTTTTTTCTGTTTCATCTTTACCTGATAATTAAATTAAAACAACTTACTCGAAACTTACACAATATAAAACTGACACATCAATTACTTATTGCAATATGAACATCAAGTCCGGCTTCATTAGTTGTAGTAGGAGGAATCCTCGCAGCGCCTTCAGGTTCAACCGATGATCTCTTATAGAAAATTGAGATCGTAACTTTTGAACTGATAGTATATTTAATCCTGGGTTCAATCGTTGTTCTTATTGTACCGTCCTGTGGTGTTCCCTCTTCACTGAAGTTCTGCATTTCGAAACGAACAGTAGAATTTTTTGTGCTTGTGTATGAAAGACTGAATTCAATATCATTCTTTAACGCTACACCGAATAATGGAAGTTCAAATCCCTGTTTGGAATAACCTGCCGTAATACCAATATCACGTGAAAAAGTCTCGGTAATATTCTTTGTTGTTATTCCAAGGTCATAATTTGTTCTTGCAGAGTATTTGATATTGCTTGTCAGATTTCCTCCCCACAATTCGCCGAATGTAATATTTAACCCAACGAGTGGTGTAAATCCGTATTCAATTTTTTGTGATTGAACTTCCTTGGCTCCTTCGGGATTAATTTTCCATCCTTCAGTATAACTCGATGAATAAGAATGATCTAACGAAACACGTTTAGCTATCGACTTGAAGATGAAAACTTTTTCCAATCCATCCCAGGTAATCCGCCAGTTAGGTCTTGGAATATATTTAGCTACATCGTTCAGGAAACCAAGTTTTGATAATAATGGTAAACTTTCGAATCCCTCAATAAAGGCATTAGATAAATTTTCTGAAGGATTCGGCGCAGACGGATTATACAATTCGTTTACTCTTTTAATACCGCTGTTAAAAACACTTAAAAACAATGATGGCGGCAGTGAAAGAAATGATCTGTTTATTGTTCCGGTTGATGTAATAAAATTAATTGTAACATTACCGTCCTGGTCTGATGTTAGTGTTGTTGATTTGTTCATTGACCAGCCGACTTTCCACGTAAGGTCAATCTTAGCGCCTTCCCATAATGGTCTTGAGGTTCTAAAGTCAAGATTATTTTTTTGCTGGAATGCATCAGTCAGGTTTGCATTTCCTGCTCTTCTGCCAACGTCGTTACTCAATCCAATCATGAAACCACGTGTTGGTCCATTATTTTCATCATAAGCAATTCCCCAGAAATTTGAAAAGCCAGTACCCTTTCCATAAATGCCAGATTTTGAAAGAGAGTTATCATTAGTAAAGTTTACTGAGATGGTTTCGTAGTCAAACAAAACTATACGTGCAAATGTTTTCAGAAAGTTTAATGCATTAGTAATCGGCGATACTTTTGGAACAGTATCTAATTCAGCTATCTCCTCAACCATCAATGAATCGGTTAATGTTTTAAGACTATCGCTTACAATAACTGAATCGATTTTACCAAGATCACCGCCCTGCATTATGTTCGGATCAATTATTCTGTCACGACCTCTCCTGTTGGTCGGAGGATTTTGTGTCTGATTTTTAGGCGGCGGTACTTTATTTACATCCGTTTTTGATTCTTCAAAAAGTGGTGCACTTAAAGATTTGAGACGCAATGTTAAGCCGACATTTGATCTGTTTGAAAATCCCGCACTTCTTCCAAGATCTTCCTGGCGTGTATCAAAACTCCATTGATAACTTGCAGAATAGCCGGCAGTGATCGAGAAGAATTTATTGAGATCCCATAATGTCGGTAACTTAGGTGCAGTTTTGAAATCAAGACTTTGCTGATACTGGAAATCCTGTCCAAAGAATACACGAGTAAAAATATCACGCCAGATATCACCTTCACTTCTTTGCTGTCCGCTTGCATCAGTTTCTAAATATGCAAGTGTTGAATTTACAGTGAGGTTATAATTCGTTGTCAGGTTTAAAAAACCGCCTTCGGTCATTTTCCATGCAAAACTAAAAGTTCTTGAAGTCGTAAAGTCTCTTGATATTGTTGTCTGTGAACCACCAATCTGAGTACCCCTTGTTGTATTGGTATTCCTGTTTCGTTTTGCATTTATAGCGAGATTAAAACTCTGAGGCAGATAATAAACTTTTAATCCGCTGTAATCTGTTAACAACGCAAACGGAGTTCCGAGTATCGGTATGTCGATCGGTTCAAAATGATATGTAGGACTTAAACTCAATCCATAATTTGCAGTAGCATTCCAGACCCACGTTTTGCTCGATTCAGTGGTTGGATTGCGTGCAAAGGTTTTGTTGTAATTAAAACCTAAACTTATAGCATTCCACGTATCTCTTATTAACCAATAATTAGATGGAATTTTTAATTTAATATTTGAAGCCGACCATGTATCCGAAATATTAATTGTTTGGGTTTCCGCAATAAGGTTTTCAGGTGTTTTTGTTGTCAGAAGCGTGTCGCTTCTGTTTCTCAATTGTTCTGCTGCTGCATCAACTTTAATATCTGTTCCAGGTATATACAACGGTTTACCGACTGACTCTGTATGTGAGTAATTTATCCTAAGGTTACTTTCAGGTAAATTTATTGGAAGAAGTTTTAATACATTGAGATCAGTATTAACACTCCAGTTTTTAGATTCAACTCTTGTTCCGAATCTATCTGCAAGCCGGTGGAAATACGGGTCAGTCTGGCTCATATTAAAACCTACAGTTAGCAGGTCTGCCATTTTAAAAGACGTGGAAACGCTGTAAGCAAATCCAGGCGTATCATCTGCTCCAATAACTCTTAGTTCATTCACCCACACTTCACCTGAAATAGGATCGGGACTTGATGAATCACTAATATTAACAATCCCGACTGTTAAATATTTTATAGATGTCAGTGTTGGATTTCCAAGCACACGATAGGAATGACCAGGTTTCCCTTCAACATCTATACTGATTACTGCATTTGATGAATCACGTGCCTGTTTTATTGCTGTGAGTTCACTGAATAAAATACTTATTTCATTCCAATCCGGTCTTACCGGTTGACGGTATTCATAATAGTTGTTTGTATCACCGCCAAATCTGAAATAAACTTCTGCTCTGTACTTGCCTGCCAAAGTCGTATCTGAAATTGAATTACCTTGTTTATCACCATGAATAAACAACTTCATTTCGGAATAATTAAATACATCGAGAGGTCTGAATAGATATTTTACAGCTTCGCGCTTTTGTCCCTGCTCTAAATCTGTAATAATTAAATTTAATGCTTGCTCATTTGCATACACTTCTTCGGCGGGTTTACTTCTGTCACGTGCGGGGAAAACTCCGGGAGGACTTGTATAATCGGGGTTATCTTCTTTGTTGATAACTGAGATTGAAAGAACAGAATCTTCTTTAACTAATTTCTGCCATTGACTGCCAACTAAATTAAATTCAGTTATTCTTAAATGAACAGCATCACTTAAACCATGAAGGAATAATCTAATTGTTTCAACATTTGATAAATCAGGATTTCCAACTAAAGCAACTGTGTCCTTTAAAGGTATTCGGTAAAGATACCAGCTTGGTTGCTCGACTAATTTTTCTCCACCTCCGACTATATACGGATTATTTGCTTGCACAGTATCAAGTGGTATTGCATATCTGAAATAACTGTTAACTACATCAAGTGTTGAGTTCCTGTTAAGATCTTCAGTATCAGGTATTCTTCCGATGTCTGTTAGTATTGCATTACCCTGCGTACCATTTATATTGAAGTAATCAAACACCGCATTCGTCTGGCTTCCACGCTGGAAAAAGAAATTATCTCCACTGGGATCAGCTTTTGTACTGTTATATCTTGCTCGTTCTTCTGCATCACTTAATCCATCAATACCGGTATCTTCTGCTTCATTAGTGATGGCACCGTTATCGTCTTTATCTTCTTTATCAATAACAGTATTTCCATTTTGAATTACGTCTTCAGTTATTCTGCCTAAGTCTATATATAGTTTTCCGTCAGCGGGTGCATCCCGAATCTGCAGCCAGAACTCAATAAACTCTACATTTTCCTCAATTAAATTTGTGGCAGTAGATGAAAGCGGTTTCATAATACCACCCCAGGTTGAATCTTTCCTTGGTGAAATTCCACCCTGATAATAGTTATATGTACCTGGTGTATCAGGTAAAAACACATAGTCCATAACTGTTATTTGCTGATCTGCTGCAGCAACTTTTTTTCTGTCACCATACAAATCTGAAACAATTACATTTGATGGTGTTTCTGTAAACCAGAAACTTTTTGCTTTGTAGTCCATCAGTTCAACTGATGAAAGACCTTCAAGTAAATTCAGTCTACCGGGAGGGCTTAAATCCCTCCAGGCTGTGTAAGCAACACCAACAGGTATTATTCTTTTTGCGCCTTCAAAGTCATCTATGTATGCGATACTTTTTCCCTGGTCAGAGGCTATTGTACTTTTTTTAGTGTTGGGATCAGGATTTATATATGCGTACTCACCTTTTATTGAGAATGAAGACATTTCCCTTGTAGAAATTATATTATCCAGACCCTTGGTTACAAATGGTAAATCCGCCGCTGTTTCAAAATCCAATCCATAGATAGTATTGCTGAGAGGCTCTTCCCCTATTCTAACTTTATCACTTAATGTTTGTTGATTAAGATTTAAAATTGAAAATCCAAGTTTTGTCTTTTTGGAAAAGTCGAATATACCACGTGCACCTAATAATGTTTTGGATGCAAGTTGAAACAGGTCATTTTGTTCAAATGTAATTTTCAGGTCGGCACCGGGAAGTGTTGCTTCGCTGTTTCTTAATGTCAATTGACCTGTATTGTAATCGACAGAATAATCACTTCCCGGGGACAATTCTCTTCCATTCAACCTAACACGAACTGAATTTTCAACAATATTAAATCCTAACTGATAAACAGAAGATGCGTCACCGGAACTTTTTCCTGCAAGCACCCATTTATCTTTGGCTTTATCCTGTCTTGCAATAGTTGGCAAACTGGTATAAACAGCCTGGTATCTTAATGCTGTATCAAGAGCAACTGGCAGATTTAATCCAAAAGGCTGTAAAGTCGGAAAGATTATTTCTCCCGTTGCAGGCAGAATAGTTACATCAGGTCTCCAATCGAAAATATTATCAGGATTACCCTGTCCGCTTGCATCAATTACATCCAGACCAAAAGCATTTAGTAATGCTACATTGCCTAAATTTGTAACGGGTTCCTGACCTTCAACCTCAAATTTGATATAAAACTCAAAACCATCTTTCTTCAAATTCCTTGCGTTCAAAGGATAAATATTTTTTAATTGAAGACTCCATGCTGTTGTGTATTGAGGCAGAAGATTTTTAGGCTTAATTAGTTTCAGAACTAATTTTTGTGAGTCATCAGCTGCTGTATTTATGAACTCGCCGAATCTTTCAGTTGGTGTGCGATAAGCAACTGCAATAATATCCTGTTCCTGAATTTGAGTAAGGAAAGTAATATAACCTGTCTCAGGTTGGAGTTTGTAATCCACACCTAGTTCAAGTTTGATAAACCTTGCAGTTTCCTGGCTGCCGGGTTCGGGATTTGTAAGATCCTGACGATATGGATTATCAGGATATTGCACTTGTCCAGAGAGCAATGGAGGCAAACTAATGAATGCATTTGCATTTCTCTCATTAGCCTTATTTATCACGCTTGTTGTTGTTGACTTCCAAACTTCTATATCCTGAATTCTTACTGTCTGATCAACAATCGGGGTTGGGTTAGCATAGTACTTATTAAAATAATTCCGATCAGCACTTGTATCCGCATAAATGGAATCTACAAAATAGTGGTTCTTGGAATATTCTGTAACACGTATTCCATATTCAGCAGTTGTAGAACCACCTGAAACAGAAACTTCTTTAACTTCACCTTTTTTCTGTGAAGCAATTGTAGTAAGTGTTAGCGGACCCATTTTAAAATTCGCTTTAATGCCAAAGAGAGCTTCACTTCCGCCAACTAACGGAGATGTTTGAAGTGATACGTTTCCGGCTTCAATACTTTGAATAATTTCATCTTCATAGCCGGTATATTTCAACTTTAACTGGTTTTCGTATTCAAATGTTCGTTCAGTGTTCCAGTCTGCACTTATATTAAGCTTATCACCAATCGTTCCATTCACATTAATCTGAACCTGCTGTTTAAAGTCTGGTTCGTTACGTGTATTGCCAAGTCTTGATGCTGTTACACCTTCAGTGGTTTCACTTCTCCACGCTCCGTGAATATCAACGGCACCTCCAATTTTAAGACTGATCTTAGGTGTTCCAAAAATGCTCAGCAGTCCGACGCTTGGAAGCGGAATTTCAAAATCAGTAATATCTTTTATCAGGTCGCCCAATCCTTTTACCTGAGATTTTAGCTCATAAGCATAACCTAAAGATTCCCAGCTTTCACGTTCCTTCAATGCCAGTCTTAATTTTATGTATTCTTCAATCGGGAGTTTCAATAGGACTTTCGTTTCCTGTCCCCCGACTTTCTCAGTTATCTCAACAAACTGTCCGGTTGAATCTATCTTTATCGATCTGACTCTCATATTATCAGAAGGTTCAGCAAAGAATGAGTAGCGTCTTTTCTTTTTCAGACTTACTACTGGATCCTCGCTTCTTTGATACCTGAATTGCTCCAACCTTGCTGTTGAATCTAATGCCATTGAATCCACTTTAACAGTATCAACGGCAGACATTAATGAATCAACAATTTTCGTTGAATCGGAAATGAATTCGTTTCCTTCTTTCTTTTCTTCAATTGAATCTGGTGGGCTAATTTGAATAGAAAAATTTTTTCCGGAGGATGTTTCTGTATTTACAGAAATATTGAGACCAGGCTCAGTTCCGTTTAAAGAAAGATCATCCTTATGTTTGACGTAATCTAAGTAAGCGTCAATCCAGATAATTTTATTTAGTTGTGTTGAGTGAGAAGGTTTGAAGCCAACATTAATTGCAGCAAAAAACACTACCGCACTGAATATAAAAATGCGGACACTCTCTTGAACAAGATTTTTTCGGTTGTAGATGATAAAGAGTCCCTGAAAGCTATTTTATATAATAATTAATAATTGTAGAAAATAATCGATAGCTCTCCTATAAGTTTGTTTTTCGGGTGAAAAAATTAGATAATTTATAAGTGATATTCAACCTGCAACCGATAAACATTAAATTTCCGATACTAACATAATCTAAAGAATAATTTGAATTAAGGTAAATTTTTATCAATCATTTTTTGTTGCATCTATTCTTTTGTGAATTTTATGATCAGCTCCCGGTGCAATGGAAATTCAATCAATAGAGCTTCCCTGACAGCAAGTTCAAAATCAGTAAAATCAAATCCCGGAGCAACAGTACAACTGACTAATGCAAAGGAATTCTTGTCAACTAATTCGGCGCAAAACCAGCAACCCTTAGGAATGGTTAATTGAATTGATTCACCATCCACAATATTTTTTCCAACTAAAAATTCTTTTATTGAACCTGACTGATCAATTACAAAAATCCTAACCGGACATCCATCATAGTGATGCCAGATCTCATCAGATTTTATTCTATGAAAATTTGAAACATCATTACCTGAAAGTAAATAATAAATAGAAGTTGAGATGTTTCTTTCGCCTCTCATACCACTATCAAGAACTTCAGCGTTAATAGTTTCTGCTGAACGATATACCTCCCTATAATACCCGCCTTCAGGGTGTTTTGTCAGGTTAAGATTTTCAATATAGTATTCTGCTGATTTCATGTAATGTGAAATAAAAAAGCGTGCAGTAAAATGCACGCTTTAAAATCTCCGGTCAACTAAAATTATCTTTTGTCTATAGGAATATATGATCGTTTTGTTTCACCTGTATAAATCTGTCTTGGTCTGTTGATTCTTACACCGGGCGTTTCTCTCATCTCTTTCCACTGAGCTATCCAGCCAGGTAAACGACCAAGAGCAAACATGACTGTAAACATATTTGTCGGGATACCCATTGCCCTGTAAATAATGCCGCTGTAGAAATCGACATTAGGATAGAGTTTTCTTTCAATGAAGAACTCATCTTTCAAAGCAATTTCTTCGAGATTTTTAGCAATATCAAGTAATGGATCCTTTACTCCGAGTTCATTTAAAACTTTATCTGCAGATGCTTTAAGAATTTTTGCACGTGGATCAAAGTTTTTATAAACGCGGTGCCCGAATCCCATTAACTTAAATCCGGATGATTTGTCTTTTGCTTTGCCAACATACTTTTTATAATCGCCGCCATCATCAGAAATATGCTGAAGCATATTCAGTACTTCCTGGTTAGCACCTCCGTGTAATGGTCCCCACAACGCACAAATACCAGCGGAGATTGAAGCAAAAAGATTTGCTTCAGAACTTCCAACCATTCTTACGGTAGAGGTACTGCAATTTTGTTCGTGATCAGCATGAAGTATTAATAATAAGTCAAGAGCATCCTGAAGCACTTTCGGCACTTCATAGGGTTCTGAAGGCACCGCGAACATCATATTCAAAAAATCGGCAGCATAGCTTAAATCATTTCTCGGATATACATATGGCTGACCTACAGATTTTTTATATGAGAAAGCTGCAATAGTCTTTAGTTTTGCTAAAAGTCTTATGATGTTAATTTCAACATCAGTTTTGAAATCTCCATCCGGGTAAAAAGCTGAAAGTGTACTGACCATTGATGATAAAATTCCCATTGGATGAGCAGTCGGAGGAAATCCTTCAAAGAATTTTTTCATGTCTTCATGTATTAGACTATGGTGTGTAAGATCATATTGAAATTTTGATAATTCAGCTTTCGAAGGCAAATGTCCGTAAATCAAAAGATAAGACACTTCAACAAATTTTGATTTTAAAGCTAGTTCTTCAATTGGATAACCTCTGTATTGAAGAATACCTTTTTCACCATCGATGAAAGTGATTGCACTTTGACACGAACCGGTATTTGCGTAACCGCTGTCAAGAGTAATTGCGCCTGATACATTTCTCAGTTGAGAAATATCGACTCCTGTTTCCCCTTCGGAACCAACTACAACCGGCAGGCTGTATTCTTTTTCTTCCAGAACAAGTTTAGCATTTTTCATACACTAACCCCTATATATAGGTTTAAGATTAAGATTGATTATTGATTGATATGAGTAAACTTCAGGATAATTATTTTTGGCGGGTTGATATTTTAAAGATGAATTCATCGTTATAAATATGGTTCAACATGAATTTATTTACATTTTAATCTACCTACATATATTGACTAATTCAACATTTCAGAATTTTTAATGTGTTGGTTTTTTAATCACCGCTTATTTGCAGATGGTTAAACAGTTAGTTGCTTAAGGATCAATTCACAAGCTGCACGCCCGCTTTTTACAGCACTTTCAATTGTTGATGGCAGCGAGGTGTGTGTCCAGTCACCGGCAATAAATAAGTTGTCAAATTTTGTTTGATTGAACGGTCTCCTCTCCTCAACAGAAATGGTAGGAATAAAAGTGGCTCTTTTCTCTTTTATTATTTTTATGTCGATGATATTGTCACCGGCTATCTTCAAATATTTTTCTAATTCAGTTGCAGCGAGATATTTAAGTTCACCTTCATCTTTTTTTATCAGTTCATTTGCATCACTTATAACAATAGTTAAATGCGAACCTTTATTAAACACCCAATGTACAGGCGAATTAATAAATCCATAAAAAGATTTTTCAAGATCATTCTTCTTTAACCATACATGAAAAGTAAGTATTGATGAATATTCAAATCCCAGTTCGGTCAGGTCTTCCATCCCTGATATTTTATTTAATGCATATTGAGGAATCGCACATACAACAAAATCAAATTCGTTTATTACACCTTCTGATGTAACGATTGAAACAATTTTTTTGTTTTCAATTTTAAAACCCGTAACAGATTGCGATAACCGAATCTCACCGCTATTCTGTTTGATAAATTCTGCAGCAGGTTCAACATAAACTTCGCTCAAACCTTTTGATGGTAGAATGATTGTGCTGCTAAAATTCCCTTTAAGGAACATTTGTTTAAGAATATCTGCGAATATTTTTGCAGAAGCTTTATTAATATTTGTATTGAGAGCGCCTATAGCAATGATTGACCAAAGTGAGTTAATTGAATTTTCACTTTGCTGATTCATTAATAGCCATTCTTTCACTGAAAGATTTTTTAAACTATCAGTGTTTGTGAACATCAGTTTTACTAACAATAATATAATTCGCAACTGATCCTTCCTATCAATTACTCTATATCTTAAAATTCCTATGAGAAGATTAAAAGGATAAAACAATGTTGAGGCATCGAGGAAATAATGCTTAGAATTTCTATCAACAAAATTTACTCTTAGATTTTTTTGGTATTCAAAGTTCCCCGTAGCATTTATTAGATCCAGAAACGCGAGTGTCTCCTTATAACAGCCCATTAATATATGTTGACCATTATCAATTACATCGCCGGTTGATTTGTCAGTTAAAGAATATGCTCGTCCGCCAAGTTTTGGCGAAGCTTCAAGAAGTGTAACCTTTATTTTTTGGGATGAGAGATACGAAGCAGCGGTCAGCCCTGCAAAACCTCCTCCGATAACAACACATTTTTTCATCAGTAAACAAGACGGTACTTAGCCCAAACTCCTACAGCTATACCGACTTTTTCAAACTTTGATACTTTTATATTGTTGTTGAATACGTCATAATCAGCAGCAATAATTTTTTCAAGCATTTTATAATAAATATGCTGCATTGCTCTTGCCGCGAACATTGTTTTTTTATCTTCAAGATTCAGATTGCTTGTAGCGAGTTCAAAATAGTTTTTTGCCCTGTCAACTTCATGCTGCATCAGATTAATGAATTTTTCATTATAGGTTTTATTAAATAATTCGTTTTCTGAATAACCATATTCTTTCAGATCTTCCTGCGGCAGATAAATTCTTCCTTTCTCAGCATCCTTGCTTACGTCCCTCAAAATATTTGTCAGTTGGAGTGCGATACCAAGATTTACAGCAAAATCTTTTGTGCTTGGATGTTTATACCCGAAAATTTCAATACACATTAATCCAACCGTGGATGCTACCCTGTAACAATACAACTGAAGATCATCAAAACTTTTATACCGGTTATTCTGAAGATCCATTTCCATTCCTTTTATCAGTTCAAAGAATGGATCCAACGGTATATTAAATTTTGAAATTGTTTTGCCAAGTTTGTTCAGCAGTTGATATTCAGAATGTCCATTGAATGCTTTTTCAAATTCAATACGCCACTTATGTAGTTTTTCAAATTTCAGATCGGCTGATTCGATTCCTTCGTCAATAATGTCATCTGTTTTTCGGCAGAAAGCATAAACTGTGTTCATCGCATCTCGCTTCTCTTCAGGAAGCAGGTTGAATGCGTAATAAAAACTGCTTTTACTTTCTTTGGCTATATTTTTTGCAGATTCAATCATTTGAAAATTATTGACTTGATTAACAACCTAATAAAATCTGTTTTTGTCAATGATGGTCT
Source organism: Bacteroidota bacterium (assembly GCA_023453665.1). GTDB lineage: Bacteria > Bacteroidota > Ignavibacteria > Ignavibacteriales > Ignavibacteriaceae. The sequence goes on from JAEXTA010000175.1 coordinate 28,220, forward strand.
CAGATGTATTACATCATAATCGATGTTTTTTATTTTATTTAAAGTTTCGAGTCCGCCGAGAATCGTCCACTTAATTTCGTATTTCAGTCTGCCGTTTAGAAACCTTAATAAACCTTTTCCTTCATTCAACATGTTCTCAGTTCTGTCAAGACTGAACTTCAATAACTGCTTTAAGTTAAGACTATTTTGTTTCAACTCAAACATTTTTTCGTCGACATCAAACTTCTCCATTTCATCAACTGGCAGATAAATTCTGCCTTTGGAATAATCTATGCTAAGATCCTGGTAAAAGTTTGTCAATTGAAGTGCGGTACATATTTTATCCGAAAAAATTATCGCATCTTCATTTCGAATATTATAGAGTTCCAGAATCAATCTTCCAACGGGATCTGCAGAGTGTTTACAATAATTCAGAAGTTCTTCAAATGATGAGTATCTTTTTTTGGTTATATCCTGCCTGAACGCTTTCAATAAATTAAAAAAGTTTTGAGGATTCAGATTTTTTTGATCAATAGTATTTGCAAGTGCAATTTCATAAGGTGATTTCGGATTGCCCTTCAAAGCTTCAGAAAAATCATTCTGAAACTGATCAAGCTTTAATATTCTTTCCTGGTCAGACAGATTACCTTCATCAGCAATATCATCTGCAGTCCTGGCAAACCAATAGATTATTGCAATATGTTTTTGTAATTCTTCAGGAACTAAAAAAGAAACTACAGGAAAATTTTCATAGTGAGATTTTGCAAAATCAATTGCAGTATTGTATGCATTTTGAACTACATTATTTGAGTTGTAAACAATCATACTAAGTTTATTGGGTAATACAAATCTTTGTTTCCGCTGGTAAATTAAGTATTTTTGAAGCGACAAAAAATTAATGCAAAAAATGTATAAAATGTTGAGAGTGATGATCAGACGAAAAAATATTTTATTGGCACAATTCAGGTTCGCTTCTGTAAGAACATTCTTCCATTAGTCTGCTTTTTTTTCTTCATCTCCTATAATCTAATTATTTCTATTGAAAGCTATTGATGAGTAACATTAAAGAAATTAATAAAAGAAGAACATTTGCGATTATCTCGCACCCTGATGCCGGTAAAACAACATTAACAGAAAAATTTCTTCTGTATGGCGGAGCATTACAATTAGCGGGATCAGTAACTGCTAGAAAAAATCAAAGATCAGCCACTTCCGATTGGATGGAACTTGAAAAGAAAAGAGGAATTTCAATCAGTTCAACTGTTCTTCAGTTTGACTATAAAGGGTATAAGATAAATCTGCTTGATACACCAGGTCACGAGGATTTTTCTGAAGATACATACCGCGTTTTAACCGCTGTCGATGCTGTTGTAATGGTTATTGATGCTGCAAAAGGAATTGAATCACAAACACGTAAACTGTTTGAAGTTTGCAGCAAACGTCAGATACCGATCTTTACTTTTATGAATAAACTTGACAGACCTTCGCGCGATCCTCTTGAACTTATCGATGAACTTGAAAGTGTTCTGAAAATTGGTGCGTTTGTTATGAACTTTCCAATCGGAACCGGTATAAATTTTATGGGAGTTTATAACAGATTAAAAAAAGATGTTCATCTCTTTGAAAGAACAACCGGCGGCGCTTATAAAGCTCCGGTTTCAATCCACTCTGTAAATGATGATTTAATAAAAGACAGAATGAGCGTTGAGGATTATTCAAAGTTTGTAGAGGAAATAGAAATTCTCGAATCAGCCGGTGAGATATTTCATCCTGAAGATGTATTAAAAGGTAAACTTACTCCCGTATTTTTTGGAAGTGCAAAAAATAATTTCGGCGTACAATTACTTCTTGATAGCTTTTTAGAATATGCGCAGCCTCCTGTTCCAAGAAACAGTTCAAGCGGTCTGATTCAACCGGATCACGAAAGTTTTTCAGGATTTATATTCAAGATTCAGGCTAATATGGATCCCAAACACCGGGACAGAATAGCATTTCTTAGAATCTGCTCAGGAAAATTTACACGCGATATGCAGGCAATCCATACCGCTAGCGGAAAGAAACTGCGTTTATCAAACTCACAAAAATTATTCGGGCAGGAAAGAGAAACAGTAGATGAAGCATTTGCCGGTGACATTGTTGGTTTTGTAGGTAATTCGAATTTTGGTATTGGAGACACCATTACTGAAGACCCGTCTATAATCTATGATGAGATCCCAAAATTTGCGCCCGAATATTTTGTATTTATGCATAACCCGATACCAGCTAACTACAAAAAATTCCGCGATGGACTTGAACAATTACTACAGGAAGGAGTTATACAGGCATTCTACCTGAAAAATTCCTATCAAAAAATTCCTTTGCTTGGGGCAGTTGGTCCATTGCAGTTTGAGGTAGTTCAATACAGGCTGGAAGGTGAGTATGGTGCTGAATCAAGACTTGAACAAACGAACTGGAAGGTTATGCGCTGGCTCTCACCCGAAATTGATGATGAATCACAAAAAAAATTAATACTTCCTGCAGGAGCAGCCTGGGCTGTTGATTCTGATGAGAGAACAATAGTTTTATTCACAAGTGAGTGGTCGTTGAATTACTTTATAGAAAAAAATCCTTCAGTGGAATTGAATGATGTACCGTTCAAAACCAGACTTGTGGATAAGTAACTATACTTTAAGAGAAAATAATCGAGATACCAGGTGTTAATCCCAATGATATTTTTACCTGGTTCAATTTGAATTCACCGATTTTTATTATTTCAAAAAAATCCCTTGCTTTAAATAAACTTGAAAGTACAAGTGAAATAATTTTTTTTCCTTCAAGTTCTTTGAGCAGATTTTCCTTTTCTTCATCGCTGACTTTTTCCAGGGCATCAAACACAACCACTATTTCAGGGGGAAGACCAAGCGTGGTTTCAATTTCACTTAATTTAAATCCTCCCCTTCTAAAAATGTCTGAGGACTGATTCAGATCAGAGACAACTTCTTTCAGTTTGCCTGTCCCGCTTTCTTTAAATTCTTTTACAATATCTAACTTTTCGCTTTCCCAGAGTTCACTTCCTAAATCCGACATTTTATTTTTTAGTTTGTCTGCTGATTCTTTAGCCTTATCAAAAATTTTTGCTGCCATACTATTACCTTAGTTTTTCTTAAAAATGTTGGAATGTTTTCTATATTTTTATTCAGAGAATTAATCTCTGTTTCAAATATAATATTTATGGAAACGATTTTTATGTACCTTAAATTAAATTCAAAACTTTTAATCCTGCTGCTGTTCAGTGCGTTACTCACAGCCTGCAGTAAAGATGAACAGATTTTACAAAATGAACCACCCGCAATTCCGCTTGATACAATAAACTGTAATGATGGTGCTGAAATAAGTGTTGATGAGCTGACAATCCAAAACAATGTCTGGGGAAAAGGTAATATTACAAACTATCAGCAATGTATAAGAGTGACGAAAAATAATTCCATAAATACATTTGAATGGATGTGGTCATGGCCAAACTCCGGAAATAACGTTAAAGCCTACCCTGAAATTATTTACGGATTAAAACCATTCGGAAATACAACGACAACCAGCCGGCTGCCTGTAAAATTAACGGAAATGAATTCAATAAATGTTTCCTTTGATTCTATAAAAACCGATATGACCGGAATTGGTAATCTTGCATTCGATATCTGGATTACTGATTCCCCTTCACCTGTTCAAAATAATATAAAACATGAGATAATGATTTGGTTAAAGAACCAGGGACAGGCACCAGCCGGAGTTTTTATTGCCAGAATTATTATTGCCGGAGTTGAGTATGATTTTTATTCCGGTGATGTAGGCTCATGGGATTATTTCGCTTTTCTTAAAGTTACACAGGATGATTTAATTAGTATTCCTGTCGGAGACTTTATTAACTACCTGAAAAATCATTCATACATTTTACCGGAAGAATATCTGAGCAGTATTGAATTCGGAAATGAGGTGATACAAGGTTCAGGTAAAACTTCAGTATTTAACTACCGTGTTGCTATACAATAAAAAAGCCGGGCCAAACCCGGCTAAAAAGTTTGTAAATTATTTTTCGTAAGGATTACCAAAAACAATTTTAATTTTTACAGCGTCGCCAAGCTTTTCAAGACCATCATAATAACCATTTAGTTCAACAATTTGACCTTGTTTTACTTCACCTCTGTTAGAAGCAAATACAACTCTCTCACCAATTACCTGGTCTTTGCTGTCAATAAAATATCCATGTGAAAAATATGTTTCTCTTGGATAGTCAGCCTTAGCTTCAAAATTAAGTACCATGCCTAACCTTGCGTGTTTGCTGCCAAGTGATGCACTTTTAACGATAACATTTTTAAGAGTAAACTTTCCGTTATCTCCTTCTTCAAAACAAGGAACTTCAATTGATTTTGTTTCGCTGATGAACTTTGTCATTTCAGTTTCGCAACTATTTTCAACCTCATCAATTTCTTTTTTAGTTTCTGCATAGCCGTTTATATCGTTGCTTTCACTTGCGCTTTTTAAATCAGCTTCAAGATCAGTAATCTTACTAACGCCATCATTTGCAATTGATGGAAGTTTGCCAAGAATGCCTGAACTACTTACACTTTCTGAATCTGAACCACAGCCGCAACCTATGAACGATACAAGGACAGCAATGATAATAACGTTAATGTATAGGAATCTGAAACTGGACATAACACCTCCGGAAAAATTAATACAAGTAATGTTACTTAATTAGGAACTCCAAATAATAAATTTCTGATCGAGTGTTATAAGGAAGTGCGAACTGAAGTTTTAGAACTCAGCAATTGGTTGGCCAAAGTCTTCCCCTTCAACTATAAAATCAAAAATTCTGATTTTAGTTTAAGAAGAAATGCTTTAAACTCAAAGTTTAATTGATGAAGGTCAAAAGTTGCTGATTGTAAAATCATTTGTGGGTTAAATAAAGATCGGAATTTTTCAGAAGTGTATATAACTAAAACAAGTGCCCGGAACAGGACTCGAACCTGCATGAGGGAACCCTCACTAGACCCTGAACCTAGCGTGTCTACCAATTCCACCATCCGGGCAAATTAATTCTGAGTTGTTTATTAATAATTTCTAACTCAGTAAAAAAATTGTAAGAACAAATTGTACAATACAAAGTTAATATGAAATGAGTTTAGTTTCTATACTCTTTCAAAATTTTAAAAAATATAGTTGAATAATTTTACCACCCTGAATCCCCTCTCTGATCTTCTCTTCTTATCCTTGCACCGCCGGAATGAATTTCGCACTCAAGAGGCATTTTAGAATCTATGACGAGATCAGAAATTCTATCTGTACAATTTACACCTGCCAATCGGGTTTCACCTTGTTCAATACTCTCTTTACAAAACTCCACCATAGAAACGCCTTCAGCAAGTTCAAAATATTTTAAAGGTATTTTTAATTCTTTATAAGCTGCCTCCATAAACTTTGCCCAAATCGGCAGAGAAGCTTTTGCACCCTGTCCATACCAGTTAGTGAACTTTACTCTGTGATCATCAAAGCCAACCCAGACACCACCAACAAGATCCGGAGTAAAACCGACAAACCATGCGTCTGAAAAATTTTGAGTTGTTCCGGTTTTACCAGCAGCAGGATATTGAAAATTTCTTCTGACACCACCGCCGGTGCCATAATTAATAACATCCTGCATCATATCCACCATTATCGACGCTGTTTGTGGTGATATTGCTTCAGTTGAATGAGGAGTAAATTGTTCGATTGTAATTCCGTTTCTGTCTTCAATTTTTAGTATTGAAATCGGTTCAACATGAACACCGTTATTTGCAATTGTTCCGAAAGCCGATGTTATTTCCAGAGGTGTAACTTCTGATGTTCCAAGTGCGATTGAAGGATAACTCTGCAACTGAGAATTGATTCCCATAAGTTTTGCAAACTTTACGACCTGTGAAGGCGGCGCAATTTCGCCTATAGTCATTCTGCCCGCTATTACATTCACTGACATTGCCAGTGCGTGCCTTAACGTCATGTAACCACCGTATTCATTATCTGCATTAGAGGGTGACCATCCGTTATAATCAAATTTTTCATTTAGTAATGATAAAGCCGGTGTGTAGCCGTTATCGATTGCAGTAGTATAAATGAAAGGTTTAAAAGATGAACCCGGCTGGCGTCTTATTCCGGTGACGTGGTTCAGACCTCTTCCAAAATCCTGGTTCTCACCGCCCACCATAGCCTTAATTTGTCCGGTTGCTGGATCAATTACTACAAACCCAACCTGGATAGTACTTTCTGTTTTTTTGACCATCTCGATGAAAGCCGGATCGTATTTTAGTTTGTTATAAACTTTTGCTTTGTCTTCCTTTGACTCTGCATTTAAATATTCAGTAGAATTTTTAATTGATTTATCAATAAGACTTGTAAGAGTTCCTTTATTTCTATCCCATTTCCAGTTTTTATCAAAGATCGCCTGGTATTCTTTCAGATGTTCAGCCGCAACACGATTCGCAATTTTTTGCATGCGCATATCAATCGTAGTATAAATATTTAAACCATCACGATATAAATCATATTTGTATTTATCCGACATAGAAGTCATCTGCTGGCGCACATATTCAAGGAAGTGCGGCGCTTCGGATTTCATTCCGATTATTCTCTCAGATGCTAATTTTATCGGCTGGCTTTTTAATGTCTGATATTCGGAGTCTCTTAGTTTATCTACTGCTACCATGTTACGCATTACCAGGTTGCGTCGGTTTAATGCATTCTGGGTTTTTCTTACGGGGTCATAATTTTCCGGAGATTTTAGCAGTGCAACGAACAGTGCTGATTCAGACAAAGTAAGTTCCGAAGCATTTTTATTGAAATAAACTCTTGATGCGGATTCAACACCGTAAGCACTTCTTCCAAAGTAAGATACATTAAGGTACAGTTCGATTATTTCATTCTTTGTATATGTGCGTTCTATCTGAATTGCAGTCAGCCATTCGCGTATTTTCCTAATGCCGGTCTCAAAAGTATTTTCCCTTGCTGATTTTAACTGGTACAAATTTTTAGCTAATTGCTGCGTAATGGTACTCGCACCCTCACGTGAAAAAGTAAAAATATTTTTAATCATTGCCTGAACAAAACGGCTCATGTCAACGCCCCAATGACTGTAAAATTTTCTGTCTTCAGTAGCTATGAGCGCATCGATAAGATGTTGTGGAAGACTGTCAAGATCGGTTTCAATCCTGTTCTCTATAAAGAACTGTCCTAATAGTTCACCATCAACAGTATAAACTTTGCTTGCTAATTGTGGTTTAGGGTTTTCCAGTTGCTCCAATGAAGGAAGTCCGCTTATTACATAAAACCCGAACGAGATTATGATGAGAAACAATACTAATACAATTATCCATAGTCTCTTTCTCCAACCGCCTGATTTTTTTCTTTTGTTTCTGTGTGCAGAGTCATTAAAATATTTATTCATTTCTTCATCAGAATAATTTTTTTTAGCCATTTTCCTTTAAATCCCTGATTTCAAATTTATCCCCTGAATATATTCCATAACAAGGTCCGCTTAACCACGAACCAAGATTTATATATAAACCGTTTTTATAAGGTATATAACATCTCTTATGCAAGTGTCCGAACAGCACAAAATCAAATCCATCATCTATTTTTTTCTTTGCAGCATTGAACAAACCATCTGCTTCCCCAAAATCTTTTTTGGTTGTGTACTCCCGGCTCGATTTGCTCGTCTTGCTTGCCAGTCCAACCCCAAGGTCAGGATGAATAAGCGAATACAACTTTTGCAGTGTTTGATTCCGAAATATTTTTTTTAAAATATTATAACCTGTATCATTATCAACTAATCCATCCCCATGACCAACAAAAAATTTTTTCCCGTTCAGAATAAACTCGGCAGCATCTTTATACATTATTGCACCAATTTCGTTCGAAAAAAAATCCCGGTGCATAAAATCATGATTACCGATGAAGTAGTGTATTTTTTTCCCTGCAAGCGTTAAATCCTGAAGTGCAGTGAGTGTTCTGAAATATCCTTTTTGATAGACTCTTTTATATTCAAACCAGTAATCAAACAGATCACCTGCTATAAATAATTCATCACAATTATTTTTTGCATAAGTTAAAAAATTTACAAGAACTTTTTCTTTTTTATTCTCCTGTTCCCTGCTTTCAAGACCCAGGTGAATATCTGAAATAAAAAAATATGTTTTATTCACTTTTAATTAACTGTTGTCTGTTGTTTATTCTGAAATATTTTTGTCGAAAGTATTTGCAAGCAGCCAGTTATAAGGGTCAAGTACAACTCCAACTGGATTAACATCACTTATGATTTCTATTTTCTGAACTTTAGAATCCACAAAGTATGTTCCGCTGTAATTGCTGCTGCCATTAATTAAAAGAATATCAATTTGAAAATTATATGTATCGTAGTTTTCCTGTGTCTGAGTCAATTCAATAATTGTTTTAAATTTATTACCGCTGGGTTCAACCTTCCAGGTGTAGTCAAGATTTATAATATCCTCTCCTGTATAAACCCATTGATCAAAAAACTTGTTAAGATCTTTCTTTGAAAGTTCTTCACAAAGACTGATAAAATCTTTGGTTGATGCATTTAAATATTTGTACCTTTCAAAGTAAGTTCGCAGAGTCCTGAAAAAAGTACTGTCTCCGATCTCTCTTCGTAACATATGCAAAACCCAGGCACCTTTTTCATAAACTGTATTTGAAAAAAGATCTTCTCCGGGATCATATAATCTGCCTTCAAAATTTTCATCAAACTTACCAACCATGACCGATTGAAGTGCTTCCTTTCCTGCACTGTATTCAGCATACAACGCCTCGGAATATGTAGCAAACCCTTCATTCAGCCAGATATCTTTCCATGTTGCCGGACCAACTGCGTTTCCCCACCAGTGATGTGCAAGTTCATGCACATATAAATCTGTGAAGTATTTACTGCCATTTACAAAGTTTGAACCAACACCGGTCATTGTCTGATGTTCCATCGCTCCGAACTGCCAGAGAAATTCTGCTACGCCGTACTTTTCTTTAATGAAGGGATATTCACCAAAAGTTTTTGAAAAGTAATTCATCATATCCACATGTTCATCAAAATCTTTCTTAGCATTTTCAAGATGTTCAGGAAAAACATAGTAGTCTATGTTCATTGTGTCTTTTTTATCAAGAGAAACATATTGATGAGAAAATTTTTCATACTCAGCAGAATATATTGCAATCAGATATGTTGAAATAGGATAGACTGTGTACCAATGATAAGTTTTTCTGTCTCCGTTTTGTTCAACATTTTTTAGTAATCCGTTTGACACAGATGTTTTTGTAACCTCATTTGTAATTTTAATATCAATTAAAGCTTTATCTGAAGGAAGGTCATTGCATGGAAACCAGGTCGATGCATAATTCGGTTCATTAAGATTGTATATAACCGACTTCTCATTTATCTCACCGAACACAAAAGCTGAAAGTCCGGCACGTTTTGGCGTACCTTCATACCTGATTCTGATATCAAAGGTATCAGTAATTTCATTTTCAGGAATGATTGTTAGTTTCGTTCCTTTGTTATTAAAAGGTGATTCAACTCCATTAAATAAAACAGAAGTAATTTTAAGATTATCATAAAAATTCAGGTCTATCTGATTCAGAGGCTGTTCTATAACCCTTCCCTTGATTGATACATCTCCATTGAGTTTTTTATCCTTCGGATACAGATCAACACTTATATCATAATGTAATATGTCAACCTTCAACTGGTTTTCGGTTATATATGAATAGTTTATTTTGACGGGCGGTGAGTGTGTTATTGTTCTTTTAAGGATTGAAGTTTGTTTCCTAACGGTATTTATACTTTCTCTTATTGGAGATATACTTATTTCAAGTCCCACAAAAAAGAAAGCAGCAATAATTATGAATGTAATAAGTGATCTTGATTTCATAAACAAATATCTGATTGAACTTTTCATCAGTTTTTATTCTACATAGTATAGCTAATAACGTCCTCAATTTAACCATTTCTCCAATTGCCAATCAAATCATAATTAGATATATTCGTTTAGAATTTTGGAGGCACTCATGACATTTCCCGGATCATCCATACTTCGTGACACCGTAACAATGTTACTTGCAGGGGGACAGGGTGAAAGACTTTTTCCACTTACTGCGTACAGAAGCAAACCCAGCGTACCTTTTGGCGGTAAATACAGGATAATTGACTTTGCACTTTCAAACTGCCTTAACTCGGGGTTAAGGCGTGTTTATGTATTAACCCAATATAAATCTGATTCACTCAATCAACATCTTTTTGAAGCCTGGAGTATTTTTAATCCAGAGCTTGGTGAATTTATATACTCAGTTCCACCGCAAAGGAAACTGAACAATGACTGGTATATGGGCACAGCTAATGCAATTTACCAGAACATCAATTTATTTTCATCAGATAAAAAAGCTAAATGGGTTTTAATACTTGGCGGCGATCACATTTATAAAATGGACTATATGAAACTGCTCCAGTTTCATGTTGATAAACATGCAGATCTCTCTATCGCCTGCATTGAAGTTCCGAAAGATGATGCAAGCCGTTTCGGCATTGTAGGGGTTGACGAAAATTATTCAGTAAAATCATTTATTGAAAAACCTGCTGATCCGCCTGAAATACCTGATAAACCAGGATACTCTTTTGTAAATATGGGCATTTATGTTTTTAACGCCAACCTGCTTAAAGATATTTTATTTGATATGGATTCAAAAAAAATCAAGAGCAGTGATTTTGGTCAGGATGTAATTCCTTATATGGTTAAAGAGAGTATGAATATCTTTGCCTATAAATTTGATGATGAGAATAAAAAATCCAAACCATACTGGAAAGATATCGGAACAATAGAAAGTTACTTTGATGCAAGTATGGATCTGATAAGCGTAATACCTGAATTCAATTTTTATGATCTGAGCTGGCCAATGCGAACTTACCAGTACCAGTTTCCTCCCGCAAAAACAGTATCACACGAAGGTGAACGTGTGGGAAGAACACTCAACTCACTAATATGCGATGGTTCAATTGTATCAGGTGGTTTGGTTGAAAGATCATTACTCGGACCAAACGTAAGGGTTAATTCTTTCAGTTATGTTACTGATTCAATTATAATGAATAACGTAAGAGTTGGCAGACACGCAAGAATAAGGCGTGCGATCATTGACAAAAACGTTGTAGTACCCGAAGGTTATGAAATTGGTTTTGACCTTGAGGGTGACAAGAAAAAATTCACCGTTACTGAAAGTGGAATTGTCGTGATTGCTAAGAACCAGGTTTTACCTGTGTAGGATTATATTCATATAAAACTAACCTGAACTTTTCAGGTTAGTTTTATCGTTCAAGATAATTTGCATATCTACGTTTATTCAACTTCCTTCATTTCATTTAGACCGATTTGTAATTATTTTTCCACCCAAAGATTAAAAATTATTCTTAATTATTTTCAATGAATACAGATTTACAAACCAAACTTGCTAACCTGCCGGATAACCCCGGCGTTTACCAGTTTATTAACGAACGTGGTAAAATCATTTATGTCGGCAAAGCAAAAAATCTAAAAAAAAGAGTTAAAAGTTATTTTAATAAAAACACTGATTCTCCAAAGACAGCCGCCCTTGTAAACAAGATCCACGACCTCGAACTCATTGTAACCGACGACGAAGTCGAAGCGCTTGTTCTTGAAAGTAACCTGATAAAAGAAAACAAACCTCGTTACAATATCAACCTTAAAGATGATAAATCATTCCCATACATTCGTATTACAAATGAACCATACCCGAGAGTTTTTCCAACGCGTAGAGTAATTCGTGACGGTTCAAAATATTTTGGTCCCTTTACCGAAGTAAAAACAATGAAAGCTTCGTTAAGAACTATTAACCAGATATTCAGAATGCGAAGCTGTAAACTTAACATTACACAAGACTCAATTGATAAGAAAAAATTTAAAGTGTGCCTGGATTATCACATAAAAAAATGTGATGGTCCGTGCGAAGGTTTTGTAAGTGAACGCGATTATGGCGAAATGGTAAATGAAGTTTCAAAAGTTCTTCGGGGCAGAACCGATGATCTCATAAATTCATTAAATGAAAAAATGCAAAAAGCTTCAGAAGAACTTGAATTTGAAAAAGCTGCCGAACTCCGGGACAAAATAAATCAACTGCAGGTTATATCTTCAAAACAAAAAATTGTCAGTGATGATTTTGAAGACAGGGATATTATAGCTGCTGCTTATGAAGGTAAAGATTCTTCCTGTTCTGTTTTTAATATTAGGAACGGAAAGTTAGTCGGTAAAAAACAATTACGATTAAGCATAACCGAAACCGAAGAACTTGCTGAAATATATTCGGCTGCGATAAAATATTATTATAATGACCAGACTGAAGTGCCCAAAGAAATTGTTGTAGAAGTCGAACCTCCTGATGCAGATGAGCTTCAGTTATGGCTGAATAAAATTTCGGGTAAAAAAATAAAATTCGTTTACCCGCAACGAGGACAGTTAAAATCTTTGCTAAAGATGTGTAAAGAAAACGCTCTCTTCCAGCTCAGAGATGTCCAGATTCAAAAAATGAAAAACCAGGGTAACGTCCCCTATACCCTCTCTGCATTACAACGTGATTTACGTTTAAAAAATCTTCCTAGAAAAATTGAATGTTTTGATATCTCCAACTTACAGGGTACTGATACAGTTGCAAGTATGGTTGTTTTTGTTGACGGCAAACCTAAAAAAAATCTTTATAGAAAATTTATAATTAAAACTGTTGAAGGACCTGATGATTTTTCAAGTATGCGTGAAGTGATCATGAGAAGATATACAAGACTATTAGCTGAAAATGAACCACTGCCTGATTTGATTATGGTTGACGGCGGAAAAGGTCAGTTATCTAGTGCTGTCGATGTATTAAATTCACTTGCGTTTACAGATTACCAGATAATAGGTTTAGCTAAAAGACTTGAAGAGGTTTTCTTCCCGGGAAAATCTGAGTCCGAATCGATTCCTAAAACATCATCCGGATTAAAACTGTTGCAGCAGGTACGTGATGAAGCTCACAGGTTTGCAATTACTTTTCACAGAAAAAAAAGAAGTGAAAGAACAATTAAATCTGAACTGTCTGACATTAAAGGATTTGGTCCGGCAACTGTAAAAATTCTGTTGAAAGAATTCGGAAGTTTTGAAGGTGTAAAAACCGCATCCCGGGAAGATATATCAAAAGTAATCGGAATAAAAAAAGCTGAGCTGCTAACCAAATATTTTCAAGAGACAAATACTGAAGATGTTTAATTCAATTTTGAATTTTCTTCTGTATCAACACGTTTACCAAACCAGTACAATATTCCTGTTATAACCAACAACATAATTAACAAAGATAAATATGGCGAAAAACCATAAGCGGTTGGTATATCACCAATCAGCATTCCGATAATTCCAACAACGACCGCATAAGGAAGTTGTGTTCTTACATGATCAATATGATCACAGCCCGAAGACATAGAACTCAATATTGTTGTATCAGAAATTGGTGAACAATGATCGCCAAATACAGTGCCTGCAAGTACAGAACTTATTACTCCATGTAAAATAATTGACTGATCAGTTGTACCGTATCCGGCTAACTGAGACGCAGTATCTGCAAGTGGAATAACTATCGGCATCATAATAGCCATTGTTCCCCAGCTTGTGCCAGTTGCAAAACTTATCAATGCACAAACCAGGAAAACAAGTACAGGCAACATTCTTGGATTTATGGTATCACTTATAATGCTGATAATATAATCCGCAGTTCTCACTTCAACAGTTATTGCGCCGATTGACCAAGCCAGTGTGAGTATCAAAACTGCAAGCAGCATTGACCGCAGCCCAAGAAACCATGCATCAACTATTTCACTTAATTTCATGATTTTCTGATAACTGATCATCACACCGGCAACCACACATGCAGAAAAACTTGACCAGAGCAATGCTTTGTATGAATCCGAGTTACCGATTATTTCACGGATCCCGAATTCCTGAATCCCCTTTTCTCTAAGTGACGCAATTCCTGTAAGGTAAAGAGCAAGTAATGTTCCGAAAATAATTACAAGAATCGGAATGATTCCGTTATAC
>JAEXTA010000185.1 GCA_023453665.1 Bacteroidota bacterium
GATATATACACTCCATTTCCGTTGCTATAATATCCGGTACCTATCAGTATATTATCAGAAGAATCAAATGCAATACAGGGTATGGTAAAGTCGGGTGAGTTATTTTATACTTCCCAGTGCATGCCATCATCCGTCGATCTATACATTCCACTCCATGTACCTGCAAACATAAACCCGTTGTTACTCCTTGCCAGATACAAAACAGGTATTTCGATTAACCAAATCCAGTTTTCCCCGTTGTCACTTGAGTAGTACAAACCACTCCAATCACCATCACCAGCAAAAATATATCCACTGTCATTTAATGCAAATGTCCAGCATTCACTGGTTGTATAACCATTATCCTTTTGTTCCCAAGTCTCTCCATTATCTGTAGAACGAAATATTCCCTGATGATTCGTTCCGATAAAAATATCATCATTATCACTTACCCCGATAGCATAGATTTCGAAATCGGGAAATCCTGAGTTTACTTTTTCCCATGTCAATCCATTGTTCTTAGATCTAAATAAACCTGAATTATCACTCCATCCTCCTGCAAATATGTGTCCTATTGAATTTATCGCCACATCACCAATTATTCCTCCGTTAGGACCATTCGTATGTTTCCAAAAATCCTGAGAGTAAATGAGAGACGTTTGAAATGAAAAAAACAAAAATAAAATTAACAAGAGGCTGTTGGATTTATTAATCATAAATACCTCACTTGATTTACTTCAAATATATCATCTTCTTAGTCTGAATAAAACCTGCCTTGCCGTCTTGCAGGTCACCAGCCTTTAACTGGTAATAATAAACACCACTTGCAAGATCACCTGCATCAAATTCAACATAGTAACTACCTGCATCTCTGTATTCATTTACTAATGTTGCAACTTCATTTCCGAGTATATCATATACTTTTATAGTTTGCCAGCTACCGATAGGCGACTGCCAACTTATTTTTGTGCTTGGGTTAAATGGGTTAGGATAATTTTGTTCAAGTGAAAAATGATGAATTGTATTTACATCATCATCTGCATCCAAAATGTTATTCTTAAAAGTTACATCCATGCTATCAAGTGTAATGTTTCCCGCAGCATCATAAGCTTCGATGTATATCCTGTATTCGCTATCATAAAAATCACCTGTGTTAAATGATAGATCTTTTTCTGATAGTTCAATTGTTGAATCACCATTGTTATTTGTCAGCACATGATAGTAAGCCCTAATCGTATCCATCCAGCTAGGTGATGGAAGCAAATTATCTCTCTTATAAAGTACTGTGGCAAAGGGTTCATAATAGCTTGATTCATATTGGGAATAAGGATGATTAAGTATATGAGACAGTTTTCTTTCAAGAATTATTTCACCATCAGAAATTCTTTTTATCCAATAGATAATTTTAAATGCCGGCTGCTGCCATTCTGAGTCACCTGCATAATCTATCACTTTAACAATGATATCTACATTGCCGCTTAAACTATCAGGGCTTAAATAGTTACTTGTTTCGTTTGTACAGAAAGCAAATTTAGTTTCGGGGAAAACGTTATCGATAATGGGTGATGAATAATCATTAACAGGTGTTAACGCTAATAAAGGATTAAAATTTATTCCCCACTCATCATCATCGTACAACCAGACCAAACCGGAGTCCTTTATTTCAACAAAGTGAATATGTCCCCAGTCAGAAGACCATTGTACAATATCACCAAGATAGTCATGAACCTGGACAGTATCACCAACTTCAAATTGGATCGTACTTTCAATAAGGTGAGCGTAAAGCCAACCGTCTGATACGCCGCTGTTTTGTGAATCACTGATAGCAAGCCGCCAGTAAACATCCCCGCCTAAAGTTAGTACAAGTTTCACAACTCCGCCTTTAACAGCGTAAGTCGGTTCTGCAATTGGTGTAATTAAATCCAATCCTTGATGCAGATAAGACCAATCCGGACCACCGCCCATATGCTGTTCATAGTGGTTCCAGACTGTGCGCATACTATCAAAAGGAAAGAATGGCCAGGGGATTGGTTCATATTCATTTTTTTGAACAGGCTTGAAAAAAGATTTATCTGTTGTTCTAAATGTTTTTTGCTCACCTTCTATTTCATCAATAAGTTTTCCGTTTATTGAATAAACATTTGTAATCCCCTGTGAGATATTATCTTGTTTAATATGTACGCCGGCAATGATTTTATCATCAATAAATTTAAGGTCGCGGAAAGATGTTTGGTTATTTAATGAAGTTTCATAAATCAGTTTATTACCGGTTAATGAGTAAATCTGAAGAGTGTTTTTATTAATGAGTGCAAGTCTATTATAGTCTGATGATAAAACAATTTCTCTTGGAAATGACAGATCAGATTTTATCGTTGATGATTTAATTCCGTCGTCATACACAAAAAAGTTTTCACCATTTGAAACCGCAAATTTTTTACCGGTCTCATCAAAACAAAAAACCAATCCTTTTTCAATTTCATAATGACTTAGATTTTCAAGATCAAACACTTTTATTTTTTTAGTATTCCGGTATGCAAAAAATTTCCCGGATTCAGAAAACTTAAATGCATTAGCGGTTTGAGTGCTCTCTTCCAATATCACATTTCCGTTTTTATTAAAGATCTTAATAGTAAGTTGGTTTAAAAAATGATTTGAGTGATCATAACAGACAATGAAACCTTCATTTGATATTTGAAAGTCAGAGCCCGGGAACACATTCATAGTAAACAATATTTGATCATTCTCGTAGAACTTAAAATCCTCCAATTTCCTGTCTTCATCGGTAACGCTTTTGATTTTGTAGGTAACTTTAAAAGTACCATCAGGCGAATACTTTAATCCGGGTTGATTTATTTTTTCCGAAATAAATTTTCCACTTATTGAAACAGTGGGAAACATTGAATGACTTGCATCCTGTGAAAAAGTTTGAGCTGTAATGAATGACAGGCAGATCAAAAAATAAACATGAGGTTTAAACATTTTAAATATCCGTTGAATTAATTAAATGGAGTTTAATTGGACGGGGCATATTGCTGACATCACATATAGTATCCCCTATAATATCAGCGTTGACAGTATAATTTTTTTTCATAAACTGCCCGAACATTTTATTATTTATTTGATGTTAATCAGCTAAAAATAAACATCAAAATCAAACAATATTTTTGGTATTTTCTTCAAATAAAAACCCCTCAAAAGAGAGGGGTTTTTGAAAAATATTTTATATAAGCTATTTAACAAGGATCATTTTCTTCATTGTCTTAAAGTTTGTTTTACCGCTTACAGCATTTGCTTCAAGTGAGTAAAAGTAAACTCCCGAAGAAAGATTGCCCGCATCATAATTAATTTCATAGCTTCCGGCGGATTGTGTTTTATTAATAAGCTCATCCACTTTTTCACCAATAGAATTGTATATTAAAAGTTTTACTGAACTTTCATCTGCAAGTGAATATTTGATTATGGTTGACGGGTTGAACGGGTTGGGGTAGTTCTGTTCAAGTGAATAAATCTCAGGCATTGATATTTCTGCTTCTACAACATCCGAATATTCAAATGTTCCATCAAAGTCGATTTGTTTTAACCTGTAGGTGTATTTTCCCTGAACTAGATCTTTATCAATGTATGAATAAGTTTTATTTTCACTTGTGGTTCCATAACCGGGTACAAATCCGATCTTACTCCAAGAACCGTTAACTTTTCTTTGAATCTCAAATCCGCTGTTATTTTTTTCTGATGCAGTTGACCAGTTCAACTGAACATTCTTTCCGCTCACAAGAGCTTTGAACGACGTTAGTTCAACAGGTACAATCCTGCTGAGTTTATCCAGATATATTTTTTTGTTTGCTCCTGTTTCACCAACGTATACAGCCGATACATCGCGTACGGGTATATTAATACCTATGATCTTTGGTGCATACATATTATTTGAATAGATCATAGGGTTATCATTAATTCTTTCAGTTGCAGCAAACGTAGCCGAACCATACGGAACACTTGAATAGAGAAGCTGATCCGTTTGTACAGTTCCAGAACCTGCCTGAAGACTATCAGAGTAATAAATAAAATCAAATCCTCCGTTAGAACCATCTGAGAAGTGTCTTATATCAAACCAGTATTCGTCAGTATTAATGTTGGCTGCAAGTTGAACAGCAGGGTCATATGAAAGTCCGTTGTTAACACTTTTACGACCCCAGATATCTCTTGCGCCTGTTGGTCCTGAAGTATAAACAAACCACGACTCGCCGTTATTCATTGCTGATAGATATTCCGTTTTGTTTGTGGTTTCAGTCGCGACATCAATAAATGCAACGGATGCCAATGTACCAACACCGGATTCGCGGTATCTTGCCTGCCGGATTATTGATGTTGAAGTATCAGCGAGCACAGGTCCATAGTAATTCATAATTAATGTATCACCTGTGCCTGATATGCACATAATCGGGTTTGCGCCTGCTGATGTTACATTTCCTCTGCCGCCCCAGTTGGCACCGCCGTTTATAGATCCGTATCTGAGTATATGATTTGTTGCCAATGAATCCACAAACATATACAGATTACCAGTTGAGGACGCAACTACATCAAACGATCTGTAGCCAACGAACGGGAATGCGTTTAAATTGCCGCTAAGAAAATTCCAGCTATAGATCGAAGGACCTATCTGGAAGAAACAATAAACTGAATCAAGTCCGCTTCTTATCAGTTTAATTTTATCATAGTAGCCTCTATAAGTAATTCCCGATGGGAACATACTCCACGATTCGCCGTTGTTAGTTGAGTTTAAAATTATCAAACCCAGGTTTGCGGTTGAGAGAGTATCGTTAACAGCGAGATAGATGGTTCCATCAGATTTTTGAACACCGTAAAACTGTCCAATTGGCTCGAAGTCGAGCACAAGATTGTCCAACGCCCAATCACCCGGTGTTTCGCTTAAAAGTCTGGGTGATTCAACTGATACATCCTGTGAAAAAAGAAAAACAGAAAACGAAAGGAACAGAAGAGTAAATAGAAATTTCATCTTTGACCTCCGTAAGTTTTGAGTAATACAAATTGAATGGTTCTGTTAACAACTTAAATATATCTCAATTCACTTTCAATATTTAAATGTCTTTCTTTTCTTAAAGTGCGGAACAGGTATTCATTCAAATTTGAAATGATGATCTATAATCGATTAAGGGAACAACAAAAAATTAAATCCGGAAAAATTTATTATTTATTCTGATCCAACATTTAATTAGTTTTAACAGTAGTTCTGAAATTTATTTATCATATGGAAAAAGGCATTTATAATGCTAAGGCAGGAATGAAAATGAAACCCTCTCCCTTATTACTTATCTCTGTTTTCTTCATTTGTTTCATGTTAAATACTCAAGCACAAACAAATGATAACGATTACCTTAAACTGTTAAAAGATATTGAGAATCTGACAATTGTTGGAGAAGCAAAATTACCCGCTGAGGGGATTACTATCACTAAGGATTCTATTTCATTTATTCTGAGTCAGGGAAATATTTATAAATTTACAAAAGTATCAGGTAGAGATGCAGCAATTTTATTTAAAGGGAAAGGACATGTAGTTTATACACCGCCAACACAAGTTGAACAGGAACAACTTGAAAGAGTATTAAATTATAAACAAGTGAACCATTCTTTCGATGAGTTATTCTTATTCTTTTCCGATACTACAAACATAGAATATTTTGCCAATCTTGAATATTCAAACTCAACGGATATTGGATTTATTCAAGGGCAGGTAGAATATTTTACAAGTTTCATTTATAAAGATGAATACGGATATCTTGATAATGATTTTGCACAGGATTTCTTAGATAAAAAAAATAACAGAACTTTTCATGCTCATATCGAGTTTGATCATCTCCCAACTCTCTTTTATAAAATCAATCCTTATGAAAGAGAAGAGGTTTCACTATCAAAAAAAATATCCAGAATATTTTCAATATCCCGTGCAAGAGATATTGTCAACAGTTTTAGTCTCGATGATAAAAATCCTCCATATACAAAATTTGAAGATTCCTTTATTCCAATTGATATTTCTCTGTACAAAATTAACTTAAGAATATCTGAAGATCTTGAAACAGAAGGCAGTTGCGAAATTTCTTATATACCGACTAGACCTGATACAAAATGGCTCAGGCTTTTTTTACATAGTGAGTTAAATGTTGATTCTATAAAATTTAACAATGTAGTGACCAATGAATTTTACAGACATGAAGATAATCCTGAACTATGGATTAAACTGCCCGAATATTCTGACACAGAGACAAAAACACTTACAATAAATTATCACGGAGATATGTTTACTTCCAATGAAGAGGAATTATACTCAATCAATTCTCCGGACAACTGGTATCCGAATCTATATGACAGAATAAATAATAATTTTGAAATTGACTTTGTTTACCCTAGTAAGTATACATTGGTAAGTATTGGTGAAAGAACATCCTATCATCAAACAGAAGACAGTACTATGTCAAGCTGGAGCACTACTACTGTACCAGCATACTATGCATCTTTCAATTTGGGAAAATTTAAAACTTTTACATTTACTGAAGAAGGACTTCCTAAAGTAAACGTTCATTTGAACCCTGATATTCACAGGTTTTTGGCACACGAACTTGTGAAAGAGGGAATTCTTTCCGGTGCTGATATGGAGGAAAAAATTGGGTCAGACGTTCTGGCAAGTTTGAAATTTTATCAAACAGTATTTGGCAAAATTGACATCAATAATTTGAATGTTACTGAAATACCGCGTTTCTACGGATTGGCTTTTCCGGGGCTTATTTATTTATCGTGGTACAACTACCAGGGGATTGAATACGACAGAGCAGGTGAATTATTCAGAGCGCACGAAGTTGCACACCAGTGGTGGGGTATAACGGTAGATTTTGAAAATTATCATGATCAATGGTTGAGTGAAGGTTTTGCGGAATTTTCGGCATTATACTTTATACAAGCCGGATTCGGTAATGAAGATTATTTCGATATTCTTGATAAATGGAAAACAAAAATATTCAATAACAGAAAATACTTGTTAGGTGATGGACAGGAAGCCGGTCCAGTCTGGCTCGGGCGAAGGAACAGTTCCAGTGAAACAGCGGGCGACTACAGTGTAATAGTTTATCAGAAGGGGGCGTGGGTTTTGCATATGATAAGGGGTTTACTTCTCGATCTTAAAACAATGAATGAAGATAAATTCTCAGGACTGATGAAAGAATTCTTTAACACACATAAAGGGAAAAGAGCATCCACAAACGATTTTAAAAGACTTGTTGATAAATACAGCGGCGAAAATATGAGATGGTTTTTTGACCAGTTTATTTACGGTACATCACTTCCGCATTACACATTCTCATACACCACTGAAGAGCAAAAAGACGGGAAGTTTGTTGTGGTCTGTAAAATATTGCAGGAAAATGTTCCTGATGATTTTAAAATGTATATACCGATAAAAATTGTATTAGATGATGATCAGTTTGCACGATTAAGAATAGAAGTAAAAGGAAAAGAGACAATCGTAAGACTGCCGCCTATACCAGGAGAACCAGATGAAATAATCTTTAACGATCTTAATTCGGTACTATGCGAAGTTGATTATGATTAATAGTATTACTTGATCAATATCTCCGCATAGCAGGGTTGCTGCTTAAATAAATTGTCATTTAATCATCAACATCTTCCTCGTTTGTATAAAACTCTGTCCTGAGCTTGACGAAGGATCACTGGCCTTAAGCTGGTAATAATAAACACCGCTCGAAATGTTGCCTGCATCAAACTCAACTTCATAACTTCCGGCGGCTTTAAATTCATTAACTAGTGTTGCAACTTCATTTCCAAGAACATCATACACTTTTAAAGTTTGCCAACTGCCGACTGGAGACTGCCAACAAATCTTTGTGCTTGGGTTAAATGGATTCGGGTAATTTTGTTCAAGATAGAAATCATTAATAAGTTGTGTTTCATCGTTAACACCTGTAACTAAATCGAGAACTTCCTGTTTCATTATAAACGGAATGTTTGGAAGCGCATCATACATACTTACAAACCTGCTAATATCATTATTCTCGATTGGTCTGATGTGATCAACTAGTTCTGTTTTTACTGTTTGATAACATACTTCGACTGTAATTCTATATTCTGAGTTATTTTGAGTCGGAATTAAATATGTTAAACTATCGCCTCCGGAACCCTGATCGATTCCTAATTTGTTAAAATTTGTATCATCGTTTGCACTACCAACAATTTTAGTTGAATCATAACTAGGATGAGTATTTAAAAAACCATGCGGAGGCAAACGATTATCTTTAATGTATTCTGCTGCTCTCAATAAAGTATAGGTTACCTGCTGTTCATCATTTACAAAAACTCCTTCATAAACCTGAACCTTTTCTTCGGAATCAATTATCTCATAGTGCGGTTCGAAATCTGAATTATAATTAATTATTTTGCCAGTGGAGTCCCAATGACCAGATTCAAAAATAACATTACCAATGCCTTGTTCAACCTTAAGATGAATCCACATTCGTCTGAAAGGAATTCCTGTTGGAATTTTATGCCCGGTTAAATTTTTGATATATAGCTTCACTTCCAATAAATCATTTTGAAAACTTGCCGCAGTCGTCAGTTCTATTGATTGCTCTTTCAATCCATATTCAGTTCTGGAAATAGTCGAATCAAAATGTTCAGGCTCAGCTGTGAGTCCGAGAGAATCAATATTGCTCCTTAGTAGTTTCTGCATATGAACATTTCCGCCAACAAAAGTGTGCCGCCAGAATGGAGTTCGATCAGGAAAATTTCCCATCCCCGAAATCTTTATCGGGTCATCAATCTTAGGCATATGACAATCCTGGCATTGAATGTTTTGAGCAGAGTAAACACTGTTCTTCCATTCAATATATGGAGTCTGTTCGGGAAAACTTCCGATTACATTTCCTTGTTCATCCAACGTCGGGGTATACAAAGTATGGCATGTTGCGCAAAGTTCAGACTGATTCATATGCGGACTGAATCGTGATTTATAGCCAATGATTTGCCACATTAAAGTAGTATCTGAATTTTCATAAGGTCCATATAAAATGCTGTCAGCCTGTATGATATAATTACCCGAGTAAGACTGTTGCGTTCCGAAGTTATCTGGTTTTATTTGATGACAAACTGTACAGCTAACTCCGTCGTTTGCAAGCGGATCTTGTTTTAATTCAGCCATCGAATAACCACTTTGTCCATTGTAAATTGCCTCGGTATAACCCATAGGTGAATGACATTTGAGGCATGTGCTTTCGATTAATTCCTGATGCTGTGGAAAATTATCCACTTCTTCAGCAACCATTGCTCTCCACAGCGGATCTTTGCTGGCATTACCCATCATTGTTGAACGCCAATAAGTTATCGGGGAAACATCAATTCCATTCCATGTCATTGCGCTGCCATTACTATTGTGACATAATAAACAATTTCCTGAACCGCTGAATAAGATAGACGTTTCTTCCGGAAGTTCTGTTTGAGAGTTGATCATAACAGAAATGCTTAATAATAAAACGGAAGTGATTATTGCTTTCACAGAATGCCTCTGAAGTTTCAGTATTTATAAGAAGTAGAGTTAAATATCAGAATCAGTGATTCTAATGATTAACTGATTATTAAATTTACTTCAAAAATAAAAAATTACTTTATCAGTATCATTTTCTTTGTCTGAATAAAACTCTGTCCTGAGCTTGACGAAGGATCACCGGTTTTTAATTGGTAATAATAAACTCCACTTGAAAGGCTGCTTGCATCAAACTCAACTTCATAACTTCCGGCAGTTTTGTATTCATTGACAAGCGTTACAACTTCCTTCCCAAGAACATCATAAACTTTTAGCGATACATATTGCCTATTGCCTACCGCATACTGAATGCTGGTGCTTGGGTTAAATGGATTCGGGTAATTTTGTTCAAGTGAAAATTTATCTGGAACAGAAACATCAACCTCAACAACGTTTGAGTACGTGAATGTTCCGTCAAAATCGATTTGCTTTAATCTGTACTGATACCTGGCTGTAAAAGGATTGTCATCGACAAAAGAATAAATTTGAGTTTCGGTTGTTGTTCCTTTTCCTTCAACAAATCCGATTGACTTCCAATCTTTATTGTTGAGTGTTTTTCTCTCTAGTTCAAAACCACGGTTATTAGTTTCTGTTACTGTCTGCCATTTTATTACAACACTAGATTGATTCACAGTCGCAAAGAAAGTATTGAGTTCAACTGGAAGAATTCCATTAGTTGTTTTGATTATTGTTCCACCTTCACCAACGGCATAACCTGTATAGTTGTTCGAAAAACAAATTGACTTGAGTATCCTGCTGGATTCGCATTGGAGCGGTGTCCAGTTTTCACCTGAGTCGGTAGTGTTCAGAATTATTCCTCTAATGTCCATACCTCCGGATGAAGTTCCGCCAGTGACATATCCGACACTTCCATTATAACCCGGTAAAAAATAAATTGAATAAAGTGGGTCAGTAGTACTGCTGTTTTGAATGGACCAATTATTACCACCATTAGTTGTTTTTAAAATAGTTCCATTATTGCCGACAGCCACACCGTTTAATAAATCACCAAAACTGACAGCATTCAAATCTTCAGAAATACCAATTACAATGTTCGTCCAGGTATCTCCGCTGTTAGTTGTTTTCAGTATTGTGCCTGCGGCTCCAACTGCATATCCATTATTTACGTCAGTGAAAAAAACACTTGTAAGCTTTGATGATGTTCCACTGGTTTTAATTGTCCAGTTATCACCGCTATTCGTAGTTTTAAGAATTCTGCCTGCATCACCAACAATGAATCCTGTGCTTTGATCAATAAAATATGTTGACCACAGATTGTTACTGACACCGCCGGATTTTGCTATCCAGGTATTTCCGCTGTCAGTTGTTTTAAGAATTGTTCCCGCGCCGCCTACAATAATTCCTGTTGAGTTATTTAAAAAATGAACTGAACCTAAATTACCAGGGGTTCCGCTGATTTTTTCTTCCCAGTTACTACCACCGTTTGTTGTTTTAAGAATTCTACCGCCGCCACCAACAGCATATACAATATTTGAATCGACATCACACCATACATCTGAAAGATGAGACATATTGCCTTGTACTTTATCGATCCACGTATTTCCACTATCTGTAGTTTTGTAGATCATACCGAATTTGCCGACAATAAATCCAATGCTTGAATCTATAAAAGTAAGATTTATAAGCTGTTCAAATCTGCCACAATCCTGTATTGTCCAATTAATTCCACCGTCGGTTGTCTTTGCGATTTTGCCATACATACCAACTGCAAAACCATTCATCTCATTAATGAATTTTATTCTGGGGATAGAAAGACCAATATCACTGCATTGAGTGAACCAGGTATCTCCATTGTCTGTGGTTTTAAATAATTCTCCTCCAATCTCAGATAGAAAACCTATCGAATCACTAACAAAACAAATCGATAATAGAACATCATTCATTACACTGATCTGTGCAACCCAAGTTCCACCAGAGTTTGTAGTTTTAAGAAGTGTTCCATACCAACCTGTAATAAAGCCAGTACTATCATTAATAAAGTAAACTGATTGAAGTGTCACCAATGTTCCGCTTGATAGGGTTATCCAGTTTGTACCGCCATCAGTGGTTTTAATTACAACTCCGTTAATCCCAACTGCATAACCGGTATTTTCATCTGTAAAGTAAACTGAGCGTAAATAGAATGTTTTATCATTTGATTGATTTATCCAAATATTGCCGGCATTAGTAGTTTTGAAAATAGATCCTCTATTACCAACTACATAACCGACATTTTCATTTATAAAGAATATACTAGTAAAAGAACTATCAGGAAGGTCAAGATTTATCCAGGTTTCACCACAGTCGGTTGTTTTTATAATAGCTCCGCTGTAGCCAACAACATAACCCGTTACGTCATCAGTGAAACAAATTGATAATAATGTATTTGCCTGTGGAGATGGATTCTGCCAAAACCATTGAGCAGTAAGTTGTGATGTTAATATCAGAACGATACTAATGACCCTTAATAGATTTTTCATTTGTAACCCCAGTGTTATAATGTTTAATTCAATTAAGAAGCGATGAAAAATTATTCATCTTCTTTGTTTAAAAACTGTAAAATTAAAAAAGACCTATTTGTTAACCCTAATTCCTTCGTCAATTTTCTCTTTCATATAAATCGAATAGTAGTAAATGAATTTATATGCTTCCTGTGTGATTATATTCTGGTCTTTATCTGCAATAGTTTTATTGATTAAAAGGTCTAATCGACTAAGGAACTCCTCATAATCATCGGCAGAATTTTTTAACAAATCCAACCGATTAGAGTAAGATTCAGCGAGTGAATCAGATAACCATCCATATTGTTTTATCTGTTTAATAAACGAAATCAAGGAATCTAAAATCACTGGTAATTCAGTATTCGGTTTAGGTGGAATAAACCCTTTAATAGAAAAATGCATCAATGATTTTATCGTCTCATCAGGCTCCTTTGGCTGATAGTCCATCACGAGCTTTAGATCAGCCGGGTGACCGTATCTGGTTAGCAAAGTATCTGCTATGTTTAATCTAATATGTTTAGATTCCTCAACAACTAATCTTTGAATTAATAGATCATGAAGATGTGGGTAGTTAAAATTACACAAGTATTCAAATGATATTATTTTAACAGGGAGATCTTTGTCTGATGTGAATGATTTTATAAGTTGATCGTTAAATGAATCGCCATATTTTTCAACCAGGTAAGAGATCGCGAAATATCTTATTCTATCATCGCTATTTGTGAGTGCATTTATTAAAATATTTTTTGCTTTTTCTTCAGCGGCAGGAACATTATTCATTATATCAGCAGTCAGGTCCAGATAATATGAACTTATATTGCTGACACCTTCTCTTTCGATGATTTCAAATACAAATTGGTATGTTTTATAATCTTTTAACATGAATAATGCTTTTGTCGCATCGACTTTAGCTTCTAATGGATCAATTCTATAAGGTTCATTAGAAAAATTATCTGCACGATTAATAAAATCGTAAATCTTGTCTGAAGTACCGGGGGCATTTGCCCCGGCGAGTATCCACAAAAATACTTTTTGAATTATTGGAGGTTTGGAATCATATAACTTTAACGCAACTTGTGCTGCTGCTGATTGGTCGATGCTAAATAAATCTAATGCTGCAGAATATGCAATATAAACTGTGTCATTATTTAGTTGTTCAATTACCTCATCTTCCCAACTTTGAGCAACGATTTGATAATTGACTGAAATAATTTGTAAGACAACTGAGATAACAAATCTGGTTTTCATAATGATCGAAATTTTTTAGTAAAATTTTATCAATGGGTTACTTCATCAAAATCATCTTCCTCGTTTGTACAAAACCCTGTCCTGAGCTTGACGAAGGATCACCTGCCTTAAGCTGATAATAATAAACACCGCTTGAAAGACTACTTGCATCAAACTCAACTTCATAAGTTCCGGCAGTTTTGTATTCATTAACAAGTGTTGCAACTTCATTTCCAAGAACATCATAAACTTTTAGCGATACATATTGCCTATTGCCTACCGCATACTGAATACTGGTACTTGGGTTAAATGGATTCGGATAATTTTGTTCAAGTGAAAATTTATCTGGAACAGAAACATCAACTTCAACAATGTTTGAGTATGAATACTGTCCATCATTATCAATCTGTTTTAGTCTGTAAGAATATTTCCCAGATGTGACAGACTTATCTTCATAAACGTAACTGATAGGTGAGTTACTGTTTCCGCCGCCATTCATAAAACCAATGTTGTTCCATTCATTTGACATTTGACCTTTCACATTTGACATTCTCTCAATTTCAAATCCAAAATTATTTGTTTCCGTTTTTGTTGACCAATTCAGTAACACAAAATTATTTTTAATTGAAGCAGTGAATGACGAAAGCTCAACCGGCAATGTTGCGTCTATGTTTGTTTCCCACAATCCGCGACCGTATGTGCCAGCGCGGAGTTTGTTTGTAACGCCTCCGTAATAAATATCTAGTTCTGATACTACCACATTCGGCAGACCATTGTTGAATGATGCCCAGTTATTTGAGCCGTCTTTTACATAAACACCTACATCAGTTCCGACAAACAATACATTTCTGTTTGTCGCCGCTTTGTAGTGTACAATACACATAACTGGAAGATTTGGTAATCCTGTTGAAATGTTCGTCCAGCTTGTTCCGCCGTTTGTTGATTCATAAACTTTTATTCCATCAGAATAACCGCCGTAAGTTATCCAGACTGTGTTAGGGTCATCTTCTTTTACTGCAATGTATGTAACATAAAGTGATGTAGTCGGAATTGTGAGTGCTGTCCAGTTAGTTGAACCACCGTTTGTGGTTTTCCACATGTTAGTTCTATCTGCAGTATAAAGTACATTTGAATTTGAAGGCGCGATTGCAAGTGAACGAAGTTTATCTGATGCACTTAAAACCTGTGATGCACTTGTCCAGTTATTACCACGGTTTGTTGTTTTCCATATCCTGTCATAACCTGCAAACAATGTTGTACTGCTATTCTTATCCATAACATACGGCGTTACCCATGCACCTGTTGGCGATTGACCTGCAGGTTGTCCCGCGGGTATGTTTGCAGAAATATCAACTTCAGTTATCCAGTTGGTAAAACCATTTATGCTTCTGGTAATTTGTCCGCGAACATAAGTTGCGTACATATAATTTGAATTGGTTGGATCTACAATACATTCCATTCCATCTCCACCTTTAACATCAGTCCAACCGGAGTTGTACAATTTTGTTCCGTTATCCTGTAAACCTGTTAATACTGTTGTCTGGCTTGTCTGCGAAACTCCTATTCTATAGATCTGACTTATAACCAGACCATCAGACAAATCAATCCACGATGTTCCGCCGTTTGTAGTTTTATAAATACCGCCGTCATTTCCTTCAAACAGAACTGAAGAGTTTTGATATGCAAGGCAATGTTTATCTGCGTGTGTAACCGGAACACCAGATATATTATACCCGGAGTAAGATGTCCAATTGGTATTTGCAGTAAAAGTTGTTCCACCGTTAGTTGATTTCCATGTTGTGATTCCACCGATGAACACGGTGTTTGCATCTGTTGGTGAAACCGCGATACACCAGTCATAAGAACCCTGTCCACCATTACCGCCTGAACCATCTGTATAATATCCTAACATTCCTGCAGGTGAACCGGCATTAACAACTGTAAAACTCGCCCCGCTGTTTGTGGATTTATAGACGCCGTTTACTCCGCCATTAAGATTACAGGTTAGTAAATAAACGATGTTTGGATCTGCTGGAGTAACTGTAAGTTCTGTACGCCTTGCATCAGCTCCGCTTCCAAATGTTACATCAATCCAGGTTTCTCCTGTGTTAGTAGATTTATCGAAATACTGATCGCCCGAATAAATTTCAGTACCATACATCACTGTTGGATCACCTGGTTTAAACGCAATCCTCCATACTGGATAATTACTTTTTTGAACCCAGCTTGTACCACCATTAGTTGACTTAAACACACCATCTGTTGTTGAAGCGAATAACATTGAATTGTCAGAAGGATGAATGACAAGACTAAATACTTTCTTACCTAAATTTTTTGCATAAGAAAGTCCTGTAGTATTCCACGTTGTGCCGCCATCAGTAGATTTTAAAACACCTATGCTTACGTTATCCGCACTTTGACCGCCGCTGAGTGACCACATACTTCCGCCGTCACGGTCGCCTGTTGCAATGTAGATTGTATTTGATGTTGCGTAATCACTTGGGATAACTATATCACTTACACCCAGTACAAGCTGATTGTCATTTAAAATTGTCCAGCTTGTTCCGCCGTTTGTTGTCCGCCATATTCCGCCGGAAGGACTTCCTACCCAGAATGTATTTACATCAGTAGGATGAAACGCGATGCAGTTTATTCTTCCAATCCCTGCATATCCGCCGTCTGAAGAATTAGTTCCAAGGTTAGTCCAGCTTTCATCATAGGTTGTTTTGTTAAGCTGGTAACCACTCTTTAAATATTTTTCATATTCAATTACAGAATTGGTTGAAGGGAATTCACCTGTACTTTGATTTACTCTTTGTTCCCAGAAATATTCCCATCGTTTATATAATTTCCATCCGGGCATTTTGCTGCGAGAACCATTTTCATTCACAAAACCATCAGCAGCATTTTTTGAAAGCCAGTAATCATTCATTGATCTTTGTATCTCATAAAATGATGATGTGTTTTCAGTAAGCGGCTGAATGGTTCTTTGTGATTGAGCAAATGAACTGCTGCAAATCACAAAGGATAAAACGAAAAGTAGATTCAGCAAAATCATTTTATTGAACGAAAAGTATTTAGTAGACTCCATTTTTTAACCTGTAATTTTTTTATAACACTTTTTTATTTCACCAACACCATCTTCTTAGTCATTTTGAACTCACCTGCGTTAAGTGAATAGAAATACACACCGCTAGCCAGTTGTGAAGCATTAAACACAATTTCATAACTGCCAGCGGGTTTTACTTCGTTTACCAAGGTTGCAACTTCACTTCCGAGAATATCATAAATGCGTAGAAGCACGCGCGTAGGGGACGCATAATATGCGTCCCCTACGGTGTAGCGAATTTTAGTAGTTGGGTTAAACGGGTTGGGGAAGTTTTGCTCTAAGGAAAAAGTAAGAGGTAATGATAAATCAACTTCCACTACATTTGAATATGTGAATGAACCATCAAAATCAATCTGTTTTAATCTGTAAGAATATCTACCGGCAGAAACGGTGGAATCAATAAAATT
>JAEXTA010000056.1 GCA_023453665.1 Bacteroidota bacterium
CAGTATAGACATGAACTAAAGCACTTGCCTGGTTTAGAAAAGTATTAGTGAAAGATATACCGAAGCAGATCGGCATCACAGCCAATCCTTTTTTGAACTGGTAATTATTTTTATTGAACTCATTTACTTCAGTTTTTGCTTTGATAAAATCATACGTGTGTTCAGCATCATTCCAGCAGCTTATGGCGTGACTGTTTTCAACTTTCTGCCCATAGTAAAAAGTATCACCATCTTTCAATAAATTTTTCTTTTGAATGATCGAAGGATCAACACCCATTTTTTCAGCGGCTTTGTAAATCGCGGCTTCAATTACAAATTTTCCCTGTGGTCCTCCAAACCCTCTGAATGCAGTGTTAGGCGGAAGATTAGTTTTGCAGGAAATACCGGTCGTCTTAACATTCGGAATGTAATAACTATTTGTTGCATGAAACAAAGTTCTGTCAAGTACGGCAGGGGAGAGGTCAGCAACCGCGCCTGCGTTTTGATAATAAGTAGCTTCGAACGCTAATATTTTTCCTTCAGATGTTAAGCCTATTTTATAGTCGGACGAATAAGGATGACGTTTGCCAGTCATTCGCATATCATCCATTCTATTCAATACAAGTTTAACCGGCTTGTTTAATGTGGAAGCAGCGAGTGCCGCAATCACTGCCCAGTGAGTTGCCTGATCTTCTTTGCCGCCGAACGCTCCGCCCAATCTTAACACATCAACTTCAATATTGTTCATTGGCATATTTAAAACTTTTGCAACAGTCCGCTGCACTGAAGTCGGACTTTGCGTTGATGAAATTAATTTTATTTTTCCGCCTTCTTCAGGAATTGCAATCGCACCCTGTGTTTCAAGATACAAATGTTCCTGTCCGCCGGTTTCTGCTTTACCTTCAACTACTATGTCGCTTTGTTCCCATGCCTTATCAACATCGCCTGAAGAAAAAATTCTTGGAGGCATTATTAATTTATTTTGTTTGAATGCTTCGCGGGGATCTGTAATAGCAGGTAATTCTTGATAATCAATTTTTATTTTCTTGGCGGCGGCTTTGGCGTTATCTGCACTGTCGGCAATAACCACTCCGATCGGTTCACCAATAAACTGAACTTCGTCTTGCGCAAATAAAGTTTCATCCGGAATTATTCCACCAACCTGGTTGATGCCGGGAATATCTTTTGAAGTCAAAATTGTTTTTACACCAGGGCTTAATGATGCCGCTTCTGAATTGATAGATAATATTTCTCCATGTGCTATTGTTGAATCAAAAACATAAGCATAGAGAGTTCCTTCAGGAACAATAATATCATCGATAAATTTTGATTCGCCGCTTGCGTGTTTTTCAATATCTGAATTTTTCATATTACTTCTTCCACCTTAATTAGTTCAGGGAAGAGTTCAACAAAGTGTGCTTTGATTAATTGATTTAAAAGTAATCTCTTGTATGCTTTACTTCCACGTACATCACTGATTGGAGAAATTTCTTCCTGCGTAATTTGCAGAAGTTCATTCAGTGTTTCGTAAGAAATTTCTTTTCCTATTAAAAACTCAGATGACTTTTTAAGATATAATGGAACAGGCGCTACACCACCCGCAGAAAGAAAAGTGTTTGCTATTTTACTGTCGTTAGTTTCAATTAAGATTGCAGAGTTTACACTCGCGATATCAAGATGAGTTCTCTTCGAAACTTTTTCAAAATTAAAATGTGAATTATCACCCGGCAAATTAAACTCAATTGATTCAAGATATTCGTCTTCACTTATGTCAAGAAGTTTATATCCTTTGTAAAGATCTTTTAATAGAATTGTTCTTTTTAATTTATCTCCGACAAAATTCACTGATGCGTTCAATGCAAGAAAGAATATTGTCATATCGCCGATTGGTGAAGCGTTAATAATATTCCCGCCGACTGTTGCTGAATTTCTAATCGGGAGTGAAGCTATCAAATCGAAATAGTTATTGATATGTTGAAAATGTTTTTTAAAAACAGGGGAGTCGTTTATTGTTTCGAATGAAGTTGCGGCGCCGACTATACACTTGTCATTCTCCAATTTGATGAATGACAAGTTAGTATTAGTCAACAAAGTAATTTCAGAACCGGGAAGTTCATCCGTTTTCTGAACATAAAGATCGGTCCCGCCGGCGACAAAATATTTCGCTGATTTTTTGTGACCGTTCGTTTTAGTTGATTCGAAATTCTTTAGCCGTTTCGCAATACCATCAAAGTAAACAGGGAGAATATTATTCTTAATGAGAAATGAAATACGATCATTTTTGTTTATATCAGGTTCATTCAGAATATTAAGAACGTGTTCAACTGCCCTGATGATTGAATTATATCCGGTACATCTGCAGATATTCCCGGCAAGTGCGTTAACTACAGATTCAATACTATAAACTTTATTGTTTAATAAATATCGGGTGAATGATACAATAAAACCAGGTGTGCAGAATCCGCATTGTGAAGCGCCTACACTGACAAATGATGTTTGAATTTGATTTAGGTCTTTTGAATTTATTCCTTCAATCGTAACTACATGTTTGGCGTCAATATTTCCGATTGGAAAAAGGCAGGAGTTAACTGAAGAATATATTAATTCGCCATTGATAATTTCCCCGATCAAAACAGTACAGGCGCCGCAATCGCCTTCGCGGCATCCTTCTTTTGTTCCGGGTAAGTTTAAATGTTTGCGGAGATAATCAAGTAGAACGAATGATTCCGGCAGGGAAGTTTGTACTTCAGTGTTGTTAATGATGAATTTCATACTTTGTTTCCAAACGAATAAGAGTCTTTAACTATAAAGCTCAATGATTTCTTAGCTGGAAGTATGGATAAAAGTTACATTAATAAATTGTGTTAATAAAGAATTATTATTTCGTTATTAATTTATTCCGGATTTTGAAGCAGTCCATTTATCTTCCTAATCGTCAGCGGTGCGCTTCCTTCAAAGTGATTATTAACATTTACGTAAACATCAACTTCCTTTGTAATCAGATACTGAATTATCTCGACAATTTTCGGCAACTCTGAATCTTTTGGTTCAACAATTTTACTCCAGTTGCCGCCGGTTATTTGTTCAATGCCTGAACGATCCGGTCCGTGAAGTCTGAGCACAACTGTATCTTTTATTAAATCTTTAAATAGTTTGAATGAATCCCAGACAGGCTGCATATAATAACCATGCAAAAAAACCATGCTGATTTTATTACGGTTAAGAAATTCAAAAAACTTTTTGTTAATGTAATTCGGATTACGAATTTCGATTGAATATTTATAACTTCGGTCAACACTTTCAATGAACGATTCAAACCTTTCCATAAATTCAACCTGGCTGCTCATCTTTTCTTTGTTAAGATATTCGAACTGGAACATTAATGGTCCAAGATTATTTTTCACTGGTGCAAGTGTTTGTAGGAATGATTGGAATAAATCATTACTTAAAAAATGTGGATTTGATTTGAGAGGTTCTGATTTTGATTTTCTGTAAAAGTGAGTTAGTGTTATACTGTTCGGAATCTTTATGGAAAATTTAAAATTATCCGGAATTGACGCTGCATATTCTTCGACATCCTTTTCTTTTGGCAGCGTTATTTTATTTTCGCTATGAAGGGACCAAAACCACTGATCTATTTCAACTGTATTAAAGTGTTTCGAGTATTCTTTTAGAAAATTGAATTTACCTGATTCCGGATAAACTAGTCCTTTCCAGGAATCGTATTTCCAGCTGCAGGTGCCGAGATAAATATTGTTGTTTTTTTTGTGAAACATATTGCGCCAAATATAAAAAATATTTCCTATCATATTAAAGTTGGAAGAAAGGTCAAAAAATACTGATACTGAAAGATATAATTCTCTAATAAGTTCAGAGTGTATCCACAAACAAAATAAATACTTACCAAGATTAATTAATCTTTAAGTTGCGATGTATGATACGGTATTAATAATCCGTTGAAATTTATTATTCTGCGAAATTAACACTGGCTTAACATTAGCATAAAGATATATTAACCCAGCAGTAATACTTACGTAACAGCCTCAGCCTAATTTGCCCGTGTCATTATATTTTTATTAGGAGGCAATTGTGAAAATTTCGTTACTGCTTTTATCCTTCATGGTCTCGTTTCTCATCCCATCTAATTTGATATCCCAATCAGATACTAAAATATTTGGTCAGGTAGTTGATGCCAGAAATGGTGAAGCGATAATTGGTGCTAACGTGTTTATTGAAGGTACGAATTGGGGAAGCGCAACCGATCTTAATGGTCAGTATTCTATAAAAGGAGTTACAGCCGGAAAGTATAATCTGATCATCTCTTATATAGCATATACAAAAAAAATAATTAAAGATATTCAAGTTGAATCAGGCAAAAACCTTGAACTCAATATCTCACTTCAACCTGAAGCAATTGAGACAGAAGAAATTGTAGTTGTTGGAGAACTATCTCTTCAATATGAATCTGCATTGCTTAATCAAAGAAAAAAATCAATTAACATAAGCGACGGCATAAGTGCAGAACAAATTAAAAAATCAACAGATAACACAACTGCGGAAACTTTAAGAAGAGTTCCTGGAATCACATTGATGGACAACAAATATATTTTTGTTCGCGGTGTAAGTGAGAGATACAGTTCCGCACTACTAAACAACGCACCGCTTGCCAGCTCTGAACCAGACAAAAAAGATTTCGCTTTTGATTTGATACCTTCGAACCTTATTGAAAATACAATCGTTGAAAAATCATTTACACCCGATAATCCGGGGGATTTTGCCGGCGGTGTAGTTAAAGTAAATACAATTGATTTCCCTTCGAAGACAATTTTTACTTTCAACTACTCAACTGCATACGTAAACGAAGTTTCAACAAAAAACTTCAAAACATATGAAGGCAGCAGCACAGATTATCTCGGACTTGACGATGGCAAGAGGGATCTGCCTGCAGGATTTCCTGATCCATATACTTACTATAATTTTGGATTTAATTCTCTTGATACAAACCGGACTTATTGGTCAGGTCAATTAAATGATAAATGGAAGGTGAACGATACAAAACCATTTCTTGATCAGTCATTTGGTTTAACATATGGTGACAGGTTTACAGTTTTTGAAAATGATTTTGGTATAATCAGTGCACTGACTTACAAGAATGGATTTTCTTCAAAAGATATTAGCACTAAAGATATAGCAAATAAAGAAGATGGCACATACTTTTTCGATTACAGCGGTGTCTCTAAGAAAAGAAATGTTTACTGGGGCGGTATTGTAAACCTGACATATAAAGTGAGTGATAATCACAAAGTAGGTTTTAAAAATACTTATACAGTTAACTCAGATGATGAGGTAACTCAGCTAAGAGGTTTTAAATACGATTACCAGGATGAAAGAACTACGACTGCTCTAAAATTTGTTTCCAGACGATTGTACAACGGTCAATTAAACGGTACGAGTCATTTTAAATTTTTTGATGGTTTACAATTCAACTGGAGTGGATCATACTCTGTGTCATTCAGGGATGAACCCGATTACAGAAGAGTGGCATATACAAGAAATATAGCAGATTCAAATTTAGCAGTTCCATTCGTAGCGTACATACCTGAGTATCCTGATTATTACGGTGGAGGCAGGTTTTATTCATACCTTCAGGAGCATAAACGCGGGTTAGATTTTTCATTTGAACAATCAATTGAAGCAGTCAAAATAAAATTTGGTGCCAACCACATTACAACTAATCGTTCATTTAATGCACGCCTTTTAAGTGTTACTGATGCAAACCGGCAGGGTAATGCTCAAAGTATTATCGGGTTATACAGCCTTGACTCAATTTACTCCGTAAAGAATTTTCAAAACAGATTAATTATTATGAAAGAATTTTTCAACCCGTCAAACGATTACACAGCTTCTGATAATCTTGTAAGCTTTTTTATAATGACCGAATTACCATTTAGCGTATTCGATTTTAATTTTGTTTTGATAGGGGGTGCCCGGCTGGAAAATTATATACTGAAATTAAAAACATTTTCTTCTGTATCTGCAGCGCTTAGACCATTGAATGTTGACAACTTGAATAGCGATTTACTACCTGCATTCAGTCTTATCTACAGGCTTAATGAAGAAACCAATTTACGATTCTCGTTCAGCAGAACAATCAACAGGGCTCAGTTCAGGGAAGTTGCATCATTTCAATATTATAATTTTGAAGATCAGACTTTTGTTAGAGGCAACGACACTCTTAAACAGGCGAACATTGCTAACTATGATTTAAGATTTGAAATGTTTCCTCAACCCGGTCATTTGATTTCCGTAAGTCTGTTTTTAAAAGAGTTAAGAAATCCGATTGAAAGGGTTTTTGAGATTTCAACAGGTCAGAACGATAGGACATACGCAAACTCACCATTTGCCCGAAATGCAGGAGTTGAACTTGAATATAGAACATCCTTTGGAGTTTTCTGGGATGCCTTAACGGATTTTATGCTTACGGCAAATTATTCAAGAATATGGTCTGAGATTGAAGAAACCAACAGAGGATTGGACAGAACAATAAGACCTATGCAGGGG
>JAEXTA010000062.1 GCA_023453665.1 Bacteroidota bacterium
TTTGATTTATCATTATACTTTCTTTCAAGTAATTCCATTACTGGAATTCCATTAACATTTGCATACCTGGTTAATGGTACCATTGTGTCGCCATGTCCGCCTAATACCATCGCATTTATATCTTTAACTGAAACACCCAACTCCCAAGCAATAAACGTAGCAAATCTCGATGAATCCAAAACACCAGCTTGACCTATTACTTTATTTGCTTTAAAGCCACTGACTTTCTTAAAAAGTGTGACCATAGCGTCTAACGGGTTGGATATGATAATCACTATAGAATCAGGAGCGTTATCACGCACACCTTCAGCAACAGCTTTCATAATTTTTGCGTTTGTAACAAGTAAATCATCACGGCTCATTCCCGGCTTTCTCGGCAGACCTGCAGTTATAATCACAATATCTGAACCAGCTATATCTTTATATGTGTTAGTTCCCGATACATTAATATCAAAGTCATCAACACGTGCGGCTTCAGCTATGTCAAGCGATTTACCCTGCGGCATATCTTCAACTATATCAAATAGAACAACATCACCAAGCCGACGAAGAGCTATCAGTTGAGCCAACACTCCACCGATCTGACCACCACCAATGAGCGCTATTTTTTTTCTGGACATAATTCCTCCTGTTTAATTTTTTTGTGCATTTGTCGTAAAAATAATTGGAAGTGTTTCAATAAACAACAAGTAAAAGGGGGTTGAACGCAACAGACCGAAACAATTTTATTCTTTAGAATTAATTCTTAAAGTAAGTATAGTTTCAGTTCCCTCAGGAGTTACATTATATTTGAGGTCATCCATATAAACTCTCATCAGGTATAGGCCACGTCCTGAGTCTTTTAAAAGGTTTTCGGGTTTCGTAGGATCGGGTACTTTGCCGGGATCAAATCCGGTGCCTTCATCTTTAATGGAAATTTCTAATCGCCGGTCAATAACTTTTGCAGATATTTTAACCAGTTTGTCAGAATCACACTTATTTCCATGGATGATTGCATTTGTGGTTGCTTCAGTTACGGCGAGCAGAATGCCTGGAATTTTATCTTCATCTACTTTTAAATCTATGCAAAAGTAATTAACAAATTCCTCCACCGTAATCAGGTTGTTTGGATTGCTTTCAATGTCGAGTGTATAAAGATTTTCAGCCAAAAGTATCCCTGAATTTTAACTGTCAAATTAATAAAAATTATATGTATTCCAATTTCAAAAATTCCATTGCAGAAGTAAACTCATGTTGGTCTGCTGTTTATTTTGCTGGTTGGTTTGTGTGATAAATTCATACCAGCCATATAAACGTAGTTCAAGATTTTCTAAGAATAATGTGGAAATTTCAGCTACGGGTCCAACGCTTTGGTATCGTGAATCTGCGTTTTTATTTTCTCCTTTGTATGAATATGTGGTAAGACCAAATATTCTTGAACCTACTGAAAACATAAGCTTAAGGTAACAAAAGGAAATTTTAGGTTCTACAAATATTTCTTCAATAAATCTTGTTGGTTTGGCAGAAAATGAATTCCAGTCAAAATCTCCCTGCTCAGAAAATTTCAGGTATCCGAAAAAGGAAAATTTAAAACCTCTTCCAAGATTTATTGATGTTGAATCAATTGCTGTGAACTGTCTGAAAGCAAAGCTCTTATAATTTGGATTCAGTGCCTCAAAATCATAAACAGTGTAGTTCGCGGAAACATCAAAAGTGTTTGATGATGAAAAATTTTTCCCCAAATAATTACCGCCGGAAGATAACCTTATAACCCTGTTCACATTATTATTTGAACTTTTGCTTGCAAAAAGATAAACCGTCTTACTAATCGTTCCTTCAGTGTTTGCAAAAACTTCAAAGTAAGGTGTAAGCTGTTTTGAATACCTGATTCGTATAATACTTAACAATTCATCCCGGTCATCAAAATTAAGTTCACTTGGTGTATCATAGACAAGTTTATTTTGAAACAGACTGAGTGATAACCTGTCAGTACGTGAAAAATAAATGTTCCCCGAAAAGGATAACGATGCTCTCGATGAAGTATTATTTTT
Source organism: Bacteroidota bacterium (assembly GCA_023453665.1). Classification (GTDB taxonomy): domain Bacteria; phylum Bacteroidota; class Ignavibacteria; order Ignavibacteriales; family Ignavibacteriaceae. The sequence goes on from JAEXTA010000062.1 coordinate 2,031, forward strand.
GCTTGACTCCGATTTTGAACTGTTTTCAAAAAATGTAGGATTACTGCCGGGATAATTTTTCGTTCTGTGTTTTTCATCACGCTCATTATAAATAAAACGCAAAAGCCCGTCGAAAGATTGAAATGCAAATGATGTTACAGCTTCAAACTCGGCTTTGAATTCTGTTATTTCAGTATCGAACTGAGTTGGTAACTCCGTATTGCTGCTTCTGTATCTTGTATCGCGGTCAATTGTCCTCAATCCTATTTTACCGAGCAGATCAAGATTTACATTGCTGAGGATATTTCTAAAGTTGATCAGATCCTGCACAGAATAATTAGTTTCGTTACGGGTCTGGATATTATTAACAATATTATATTCTCTGGATGTTAGTGAATCGGCATCGTAATAAAAATCCTTTCTGTTCTGTGTATAACGAAACGAAAGATGATTACTTACTTCATTGTTAAAATTATTAATCACTCCTCCGTTCAAATAGCCGATGATATTTTTTCTTGGTGATATATCCTCGTTCCTGAATTTAAGATCTGAATAGACGATAACATCATCAATATCAAAATGGTCAAGGTAAGCTTCTGAGCCGTATAAAATACCGTTATCAACCTCACCTACCTGGCGGTTGCTTGTATAACCAGCAAAAGGTGCAATAATAATTTTTTGATGAGGATTATACTTTGAATACAACATTGCAGTTGAAACTGAAGCCTGGTTGATTTCAATATTCCTACTGTCGGAGTGTATCCGGTTTTCTGCAAGAATTCCGAGTTTGAATAAAGGAGAAAAATTATAACCGCCGTTTAGCTGTAAATACTGTTCATCGCGGATATTTTTTTCGGAGGATTCTATAAAGGTTGATTGAAAATTTTCATTTGCAAACAAATCTAGTTTGTCAAAAGTGTGATTAAAAATAATCCAGGAGTTTAGTGAATAAATATTTAACTGCTTCTCAAAAAATGTCCGGGTTGAATTTTTCAGACTCCCTGCTGAGATTAAGTTCAGACTATCTTCAGATTGTTGTCCGCAAACAGGAATTGAAAAAACGAATAACAAGATGATCAGATTTTTGATTTTCAAATTCAGTTTTGTGTTTATTGTATAACCTGGAAGTTTTTTAATAATGATATACTGTTTGGTTCATCTTTACTGTATGTAACGATCCTCCAATAATATTTTGTATTTGTTCTAAGATAAGGATAATCAAATAAAATTTTGATTGTATCGTTTATTATTTCTGAATTGAATTCTTTACTCCATACTTCACCAAGAAATTGATTCTCCTGCAAAATGATTTTGTAGGTTGCCGGATGGGTTAAAGAAAATATTTTAAACTCGTTAAAGTACTCAACTATGGAATTATCCGGCGGAAAAAGTAATTGAGGTGAATCATAAATCATGTCTGATACGATATCACTTGATTCACTGATCAATCCGCCCCGGTCAACAGCTTTAATCCGGTAGTAATACAATTTGTTCATTTCAATACTGCTGCTGGTATCATCAAAGTTAGTTGAAGTTGAGAAAGCGGTAAATGTACTGCTGTCAGGCATAAATAACGGGTCTTCGCTTCTGTAAATATTGAATCCAGCTATATCTGTATCAAACCATTGTTCCCATCTTATAAAAATTGATTTTGAACCTTCCCAGTTTCTTGCATTGATTGAGGTTGATCTCGGTCTTGTTGGATTGTAGCGGTTAACCGGAGTTGCATTAACAAAGGATGTTGAATCACTTTCTTTACCAGATAAATCTATTGCGGTGATACAGTAATAATAAGTCGTGGAATATTCAAGTGAATCATCGATATAATAATCAGATGAAGTGAAACCTAAAAATTTATAATCAGTTGAATCGGTTCTTCTGAAGACGTTATAACCTTTTGTGTCCGGTTCTGAATTGTGCCGCCATTCAATTCCGATTTCACCATCACTTGCGTAATAAATTCTTAATCCTGATGGAACTGCTGGTGGTATTCCATCATCATTATTACTCAGGTCAGTTGGTCTTTCACAACCAAAAAATAATGCAAAAAATATTAGTGAAATTATTTTCAAAGCAGATCTAAACATCAGGATAAATCTTAAAATTATTATCAGAGTCGGGTTGAAAATATTGAGATTAAAGCTCAATTAAAAGAGTATTAAATGACACATTAAAACTCCCAAAACATCAAAAATATCCGACCTTCTTTAAATTGACTATAAATCATTTTTTGGATAACTTGGGCATCAAAATTTCAAAGAAATCCTTTAATGATTGAACAATATATACCCATTTTAATGGTGATCGGTGTTGCCGCAGTTTTTGCAATAGCAACTGTTGGGGCTTCCAAATTATTTGGCCCGCAAAGACCAACAAGTGAAAAGTTTTCAACTTATGAAAGCGGTATGCAGCCTGTCGGTTCAACTCACGAAAGAGTTTCGATTAAATATTATATGGTTGGAATGTTTTTTATAATCTTTGATCTTGAAGTAATTTTTGTTTATCCGTGGGCTATCCAGTTTAAAAAATTATATGGTGAAATTGGAATTCCTGTATTTATTTCGATGTTAATATTTTTGATTGTACTTGAGCTGGGTTATTTATATGTGTATAAGAAAGGCGGCTTTAAATGGGATTAGAAGCTAAACTAAATCAGGATGGTTTTATCACAACAACGGTTGACGCGATCGTTTCATGGTCAATGAAAAACTCTGTGTGGCCAATGCCGATGGGAATTTCATGCTGTGCAATTGAAATGATGGCATCGGGTGATCCTAAATATGATATAGCAAGATTTGGTTCCGAAGTAATGCGATTCACTCCACGTCAATGTGATTTGATGATTGTTGCCGGAACTGTAACTTATAAAATGTCTCACGTAGTCAGAAAAATTTATGATCAGATGCCCGACCCGAAATGGGTTATCGCTATGGGTGCCTGCACTTCTTCAGGCGGAATGTACAGATCATATAATGTTGTGCAGGGAATTGATCAGTTTTTACCCGTTGATATTTATCTTGCCGGATGTCCACCTCGTCCGGATAATCTGCTTAACGCATTAATTCAGATTCAGGAAAAAGTTGGAAGAACAAAAGTCCGCGAGTTTACAAATAAACCAATGCCTGAATTAACCGTACTTCAGAATAACTAAATCATGACTATAAACGAATTACTTCAATCCAGGCTGAAGGAAAACTTTAAAGATGTTGAGTTTACCTTCACAACATATCTTGATGAACTTACAATGAGCTTCAATAAAAAAAATATTGTTGAAGTTTGTAGTTCCCTGAAAACAAATCCTGAACTTGAATTTCTTTTAAGTGAAGATATAACTGCTATTGACAACTCAACACGTAAGAACAGGTTTACGGTTGTTTATCATATCTTTTCTTTAAAACATAAATTCAGATTAAGACTTAAATGTGATGTTGATGAAACAGATTGCACAATTGATTCTGTATCCTCAATCTGGAAAACTGCAGACTGGCAGGAGCGTGAAGCTTATGATATGTACGGGATAAAATTCAACAATCATCATGATTTAAGAAGAATGTATATGCCCGAAGATTTTGAGTATTATCCATTAAGAAAAGATTTTCCTTTAATGGGTATTCCCGGTTCACTTTCATTACCTGAGAAATAAAGAGAGTATGGAAAAATTTTTAAAAGACGATGTTCATCCGAAGATAATTGAAGCGTTGCTCAAGATAGATTCCGGCGTTAAGCTGGATGACGCATTAGATAATGAAATGATACTCAACATGGGTCCGCAGCATCCTGCAACTCACGGAGTATTAAGATTGGTACTGCGCCTTGATGGCGAAACAGTTTTGGCCTGTGTTCCTGAGCTCGGTTATCTTC
>JAEXTA010000137.1 GCA_023453665.1 Bacteroidota bacterium
TGATACAACACTCTACATCGATTCACTTCCCCCAACCAAACATACAACTTCATTGTTAGTCATTCCGGCTTGTCCGGAATCTCCAGCAACGAGCTTAGCGTTACCACGATCGACACAACAAACCACAACTTTACATTTGAAACATTTGAGCTTGGAGAACCTCTTACAGGATACAATAGTATTCTATATGACGTCGCTATAATAGATGAAAATAACATCTGGGCAGTTGGTGAGATTTTTATGAATGACTCGTTAGGCAATCCTGATCCGCACGCATATAATGCTGTGCATTGGGATGGTAACCAATGGGAAGTCAAAAAGATTTCGGTTTTATATAGAGGGAACTTAATAACTCCTCCATTATATGGAATATTTGCTCTATCTAATAGTGAAATATGGTTATCCTCAGGTGTACCAATTAAAGGTGATGGAACAAACTGGCAGCAATATCATTTGTTTGATATGGGAATACTAACCCAACAGGACGGATATTTAACTAAAATATGGGGCTCTTCCTCATCAGATATCTATTTTGTTGGTACACTTGGTACGATAGCCCACTACAACGGCAGCCAGTGGACAAAGATAGAAAGCAGGACAACATTACCATTAATCAAAGTTGACGGTAACTCAAAGGGCGATGTTTATGCAAGTGGTGGAAGTTACTCAACCAGTGAAAGCATCGTACTAAAACTGAATGGAATTCAACCAGCAGAAAAAATAATTGATGGCTACTCAGATAACCAGGTTGACACAAGCAAATTATTTATATCACAATTGTATGGCATATTTAGCGGACCTTGGGTAGATGAAGGAGGCAGCCTGATAATGGGTGGAAGTTTTATTTACAGGTACAGAAATAATAAGTGGAGTTTTCTTAATGGTGTTGAAGGCAACTACCCGGGAGGATTTCCATCTCGCGGGTTTATACACGATGTATCGGGAATCAGTCAGAATGACTTTTGTATAGCAGGAGAATTTGGCACTGTGCAACATCATAATGGAATAAATCCTGTTCAGATTGGTGAACCATTTAGTTTTCAAAATACAACTATGTATTATGGTGTTGATATGAAAGGTGATATAATAGTTACAGTTGGCAAAAAAATAAGGAAAGCTGTGGTTACAGTTTATAGGAGATGAGTAATCTTTGGCAAATGATTCTTTCTAAAAATACAAACCATACCAAATCCCAATTAGTGTTGGAATTTTTATCTCACCAGTTTCTTAAACATCTCAACATCTTCACTCGTTGTAATCTTAAAGTTCAGTGCTGACCCTTCAACAATATTAATTTTCTTTCCTGTCCGGCTTACAAGCATTGATTCATCAGTACCGAGAAAATTTTCTTTATACGCTTTGTTCATTGCTTTCATCAGATCAACAAATTTGAAAATCTGCGGTGTCTGCACATAATAAACTTCATCACGGTTAAGATAAGATGTAACTGTTGCTTTCCCTTTTATCAAAGTGTCTTTGGCTTTTATGCAGACAAGCGCGTTACCTTTTTTCTTTGCAATATTTATCGCGTTAGTCAGAACACTTTGCGGAAGAAGTGCGCGTGCGGCATCGTGAACAATTATAAGATCATTTTGTTTTGCATTGAGGGAATGGAGTGCGTTGTAGACCGAGTCCTGCCTTTCAACGCCGCCTTCAACTATCGTGGAGATTTTGGTGAGTTTGTATTTCTTTTTAAGTGAGATAAGTAAATCAAAATATTCAGGTTCTGCTGAAATAATTATTTCATCAACTGATTTATTTTTTTGAAATACCTGTAAAGTGTAAACAATAAGTTCTTTCCCTTTGAACTTCATATACTGCTTGGGAGTTTTAAATCCGCTGCGTTTTCCTTTTCCGCCTGCGGGAATTATTGCATACACACTCATTGAAATTCCTGAATAAATTATTGATCGAATGAGTGAAAGGTTGAATGAATTTCTACATAAATTTTTTAATCATTCAACCAATCCCGCATTCCTATTGCTTAGAGAATAAGCATTGCATCACCGTAACTGAGGAACCTGTAATTATCTTTCAATGCTTTTTTATATGCTTTCATGATAAGGTCAGTATCAGCGAATGCACTTACAAGCATCATCAGTGTTGATTCTTCCTGGTGGAAGTTTGTAATAAGCTTGTTAACAATTTTAAAATCATACGAAGGGAAAATAAATTTATCCGTCCATCCCCTGTTGGGTTTTACAAAACCATCTGCTGTAACACTTGATTCAAGCGCACGCGTTGTGCTTGTCCCAACAACAAATATTTTGTGTTTGGCAGCTTTTGATTTATTGATTACCTCTGCTGACTTTGCAGATATTTCAAAATATTCCGAATCCATTTTATGTTTTGTAAGATCTTCAACTTCTACTGGTCTGAAGGTTCCCAAACCAATGTGAAGAATCACAGGAACAATATGAACACCCTTCTTTTCCAGCTTTTGAAGAAGTTTGGTAGTGAAATGAAGACCGGCAGTTGGAGCCGCAACAGCACCGTCCACACGTGCATAAACAGTCTGGTAATCTTCTTTATCTGAAGCTTCCGGCTCGCGTTTAATGTAAGGTGGAAGCGGAGTCAGTCCGATTTTTTCAACAGCTTTAAAAACATTTCCCGGCTGATTAAATCTTACTGTTCTTCCGCGTGATGTTGTGTTATCAATAACTTCACACCACAGTTTATCGTTGAAATAAATTTTATTTCCTATTCTTACTTTTCTTGCGGGATCAACGATCACATCCCAGATACATTCGTCAGCGTTAAGCTCACGGAGTAAGAACACTTCTATCTTTGCATTCGTTTTTTCTTTTTTACCATATAGTCTTGCCTGGAACACACGTGTCTCGTTAACAACAAGCACATCACCCTTTTCCATATAGTTTGCAACATCGGTGAACACTTTATTTTCTATTTCCCCTGTCTCTCTGTCTATGACCATCAACTTGGCTTTATCACGCGGTGAAACCGGGTATTTAGCAATTGATGTTTTGGGTAAGTTGTACTTGAAATCTGATAATTTCATTCTTATGCCTTCTGCTTATTATTTTAATTTAGAGAAGATGTTTGTCAGTCTTCGCTATGCTTGGACTGACAAACATTATACTTCAACTTTATTTACTTACTTATTTTTTCTTTGATACTTTTTTCTTTGCAACGACTTTTTTCTTAGATGCAGCTTTTTTTGCAACTGTTTTTTTAGATGCAGCTTTTGCCGGTTTAGCTATTTTAGCATCTTTAACAACAGCCTGTGCAGCGGCTAATCTTGCAATCGGAACTCTGAAAGGTGAACAGCTGACGTAGTTCAATCCAATCCTGTGACAGAACTCAACTGACTTTGGTTCGCCGCCGTGTTCGCCGCATATTCCGACTTTAAGATCAGGTCTGGTTCCTCTTCCGCCTTCAACTGCAATCTCCATCAACTTACCGATTGCATCCTGGTCAATTGACTGGAAAGGATCTTCAGGAAGAATTTTCTTATCAAGATATTCAGGTAAGAAACCGCCGATATCATCACGTGAAAAACCAAATCCCATTTGTGTAAGATCGTTTGTACCGAATGAGAAGAACTGTGCGGTTTCAGCAATCTTATCTGCTGTTAATGCAGCACGCGGGATTTCGATCATTGTTCCTGTTAAGTGAGGAATTTTTTTCAAGCCGAATTTTTCACAAACTTCTGCGTGCACTTTATTTACTATTTCATACTGATGTTTGATTTCATTAACGTGACAGGTAACAGGAATCATTATTTCAGGGAAAGGTTTTTTACCTTCCTGTAATAATTCTGCTGTTGCTTCAAATATAGCACGAACCTGCATCTCTGTAATTTCAGGATAAGTGATGCCCAATCTTACTCCGCGGTGTCCCATCATCGGATTGTTTTCGTGTAATGAATCAGCACGGTTGTTCAATTCATCGAGAGATATTCTAAGGCTTGAAGCGAGTTTTTCTCTTTCATCAACTCTTGTAGGAACAAATTCATGAAGCGGCGGATCAAGTGTTCTGAATGTTACAGGATATCCGTCCATTGCTTCTAATGTTCCCTTAACATCATGTTTAACGTGAGGGAATAATTCATCCAAGGCAGCAATTCTTTCAGCTTCTGTTTTTGAATGGATCATCTTACGAAGTTTGAACAATGGTTCCTCTGAATTTTTTCCATAGAACATATGTTCTGTTCTGAACAGTCCGATACCTTCTGCACCAAAGGCTCTTGCTCTTGCAGCATCTTCAGGTGTATCGGCATTTGTTCTTACTTTTAATTTTCTAACATCATCACATAATTTCATAAATGCCTGGAAGTCAGGATTTTCTTCAGCGGCTTTTTTCATAGGAAGTTCACCTGCATAAACAGCGCCTTTGGTTCCGTTCAATGTTAACCAGTCGCCTTCTTTAACAGTGACACCTCCAACAGTAAAGGATCTGTTTTCATAATTTAATTTGATTGATCCTGCACCAACGATACAGCATTTACCCCATCCGCGTGCAACAAGTGCTGCGTGTGATGTCATACCTCCGCGGGCAGTTAATATTGCCTGTGCCGCTCTCATTCCTTCAATGTCTTCGGGATTTGTTTCGTCGCGGACAAGAATGACTTTCTTTCCTTCTTTTGCCCATGCAACTGCATCATTAGCTGAAAATACTACCTGTCCTGCAGCACCGCCGGGTCCTGCTGGTAATCCTTTTGTTATAGCTTTTGTAGTAAGTTCAACAGCTGGATCAATAATAGGATGAAGAAGTTCATCAAGCTGTGAAGGCTGAACTCTGATGACTGCTTCTTCTTTTGTAATTAATTTTTCTTTATACATATCAAGAGCCATCTTTACCGCTGCAGGTCCGTTTCTTTTACCAACACGGCACTGTAACATATAAAGTGTTCCATCCTGAATTGTGAATTCAATATCAAGCATATCATGATAATGTCTCTCAAGAGATTTCTGAATCCCATGAAGTTTCTTGTACGTTTCAGGCATTGCGGTTTCAAGAGATTGTAAGTGAGCTGTATGTTCACTTTTTCCAACTTCATTAATCGGGTTTGGTGTTCTTATCCCGGCAACAACATCTTCGCCTTGTGCGTTGGTAAGCCATTCGCCGTAGAAATAATTTTCGCCTGTAGCCGGGTTACGTGTGAATGCAACACCGGTTGCAGATGTATCACCCATATTTCCAAATACCATCGACTGAACGTTTACTGCTGTTCCCCAGTCATCCGGTATTCCTTCAATCCTTCTGTAAGAAATTGCACGTTTACCCATCCAGCTCTGGAATACTGCTGAAACAGCTCCCCATAACTGCTGCATCGGATCTTCGGGGAATGGTTTACCAAGTACTTCCTGAACTTTTGATTTGTAGATTTCAATTAATTCTTTGAGATCATCTGAAGTTAAATCAGTGTCGGCATGAACTCCGCGTGCTTCTTTCATTTTGTGAAGTTCTTTTTCCAGTTGTTGTCTTACGCCTTTACCTTCTTCCGGTTCTATTCCTGCTGCTTTTTCCATAACAACATCACTGTACATTTGTATCAGGCGACGGTGTGAATCATAAACGAATCTTGGGTTATTTGTTTTTGCGATCAACGCTTCACGTGTTTCATTGTTTAAGCCTACGTTTAGAATTGTTTCCATCATTCCCGGCATTGATGCTCGTGCACCTGAGCGTACCGAAAGTAATAATGGATTCTGAAGATCACCGAACTTTGCGCCCATTTGTTTTTCAACTTTTACCAGCGCTTCTTTTAACTGTTTGTCGAGTTCTTTCGGATATTTTTTGTGGTTCTTATAATATGCTGTGCATACCTCAGTTGTAATTGTAAAACCCGCCGGAACCGGTAAACCAATGTTCACCATCTCTGCAAGGTTAGCTCCTTTACCGCCGAGCAAGGCTTTCATCTCAGCTTTTCCTTCAGCTTTTTTACCGCCAAAGTAATATACGTACTTAGGACTCTTTGCCATTTTAATTATTCCTCCCTATTGGATTGCTATATGTTATTCATTTGTCGTAGCATTTTAAGTTACGTCAGTTTGTTAATTATAAAGTCTCTGAATGATTTTTCATCATCAGGTACAATTTCAATTTTAAGATAGAAGATATCTATATCATCAAGCTCTTTTGAAAACATTGAAAGTTTAACAGCATCTTTTTCTGTTGTAACAACCGAATGCGAGTTTGTTGCATAAAACTCTTTTCTTATTCTCTGCACTTCTTTAAGTGTATAATTTTTATGATCCCTGAAAATTATTTTATTGATCGCTTCAACTCTTGTCTGCTTTAGTATATTCAGGAATGAAAAAGGATTAGCAACACCCGAAACGACTAAACTTTTTTGTCCTTCAAATTCCTGAACATCATATTCCGTTTTCTTTTTCAGATCTACAAAAGAGACTGCTTTATATTTTGCAGAAAAAATTATCTTTCCTTCAAAATATTTTCTTAATTCTGAAGGAATTTCTTTTTGTTCAGAAAATTTTCTGTTGATGATCACCATATCAGCCCTGTTTATAGCTGAAAATGATTCTCTCATCAATCCGGCCGGTAATAGTTTTCTTCTGAAATATTCGGGTTCAGTTAAAAATCTTTGCTCACATATCAAAACATTTATATCTCTTTCAATCCACCTGTGCTGATAAGCGTCATCAAGTATTATCACTTTTACATTTGTATCATTAATAAATTTTTCAGCGCCTACAACTCTGTTTTCACTAACTGCGGCCGGCACTTCACATTCCATTGCCGTCTGATAAATTTCATCTCCGCACTTACTAACTTCAGTAAGAATTTTTTTACCGTCACTTACAAGAAGGTATCCGCTGGATTTTCTTCCATAACCTCTGCTTAATACTCCAGCTTTAACTGATTCATTTTTTAAAAGTTTTAATAAATAAATAACAGTCGGGGTTTTACCTGAACCGCCAACAGTAATATTTCCGACAGAAATAACTTTTGCATTAACTTTTGTTGATTTAAAAATTCCTTTGTCAAAGAACAGGTTTCGCACATAAACAACAAAACTGTAAACGGGTACAAACGGAAGCAGTATAAATTTTAACAGATCCATTTCTTAATTAAATATCCCTGCTTCATCCTGAAGTTTATTTAACATACTCTCACATTTATTTATCATCTCAGAAGTTTCATCATAATTAAGTGATGAACCAACATAAACCGGATCAGAATAAATCACCGTCGCTTTTGAAAAAAACTTCGGCACCTGGAATTTATCCCAGCTTTTTAATTTTCTTTTCTTTTCAATACCTACACCCATAAGCACTAATGGTACATTTCCTTTTTTAGCGGTTATAACAGCACCTGCTTTAAATATAAATTCCGGACCGCGCGGACCATCAGGAGTTATTAGTAATGGAATTTTATTTTTTACATGATCGATCATAATTCCAAGCGCAACTTCTCCGCCTTCATTACTTGAGCCGCGTACAACTTTATAATTCCATTCCTTTAAAACCTTTGCAAGCAAGTCACCGTCTTTACTTTTACTCGTTAAGCCGGCTACATTTTTATTTCTGAACAGGAACCAGGGTAAAAGCATTGTTCCGTGCCAGAATGCGAGCACATAAGTTTTGCCTGCGCGTTCAAGCTCGTCTATCACATTTTTATTTTTTTCAGTTATTCTCAAAGAACCACAAAGAAGTTTTAATGCTGAAACTAAAATTATGTTTCCAATAAATCTTAGTGTATCCTGCTTTAGTTTCTTAAAACTCATTAACAAATTTCATGATTGAAAGCGCAGCTTTACCTGATGCACCTTCGCCGCCTAATTTTTCTTTTATTTTTCCAAGTTTATTTTTTATATCTGAGTATCGTGATTCATCTAACAATATTTTCGATGCCTCAGTATATATGATCTCAGATTTTACATTATCCTGAATTAGTTCGGGAACAACAGAATCATTCAGAATAATGTTTGCCATTCCAATGTGTTTAAGTTTTACAAGACTTTTTCCAATCAGGTAAGTGATGATGCTTGTCTTATAAACAATAATCATCGGGAGAAACATAATTCCGGCTTCAAGTGTTGATGTACCTGACTTTATTATCCCGAACTTTGCATGCTTCATTAAATCGTATGTAAAACCTTTGGCGATTATAAAAGCTCGTTTATCAGTTAATGAATAAAGCAATTCTTCACTAATATTTTCTGAACAGGCGACTACAACCTGAAGATTGAAATCTCCGGCTAACTTAATTGCAGCAGAGATTGTTTCAGAAAATATTTCTTTCACTTCATTTTGGCGGCTTCCCGGAAGCAGCAATAAAATTTCTTTTCCTTCTTCAAGGTTTAATTTTTCATATAGATCTTCTTTACTCAAAAAGTTATAAGCATTAATTCTTTCGATTAGAGGATGACCTACGAACTCAACATTCATCTCTTCACGTTTATACATATCTTCTTCAAAAGGAAAAACCACAAGCATTTTATCAACAAGTTTTTTTATCTTTTTAATTCTTCCGGCTCCCCAGGCCCAAACCTGCGGTGAGATGTAATAAATAACATTCACATTCAACGTTTTAAGTTTTTTTGCAATGCTTAAATTGAATCCGGGGTAATCAATAAGAACTACATTCCTGATATTATTTTCTTTTACAAAATTTATAAGTCCGCGCTGAACTTTTTTTATGAACGGCAGATGTTTAATAACTTCCACAAAGCCAAGGAAAGCCATATCGTGAATATGATAGAGAAGTTTCATTCCGGCATTCTTCATCCTGTCCCCGCCGATCCCGGAAATCTGAATTGAAGAATTAATTTTCTTCAACTCTTCAATAAGTGAAGCGCCGTGAAGATCACCCGAAATTTCACCTGCTATTATCATCAACTTTTTCTCTGACATTTATTCACTTAAAACAGTAAATCTTTTTGTTATAATCTTCTTAAGAACCAGATAATTAAAATTGTAATTGCAACGAACAGAAATGCCTGTAAACTTCTCCGTTCCGATTTTAATCCCGCTTTAAAATTAAACGGCGGCTGCTGTACTGACCCTGATTTATATTTTGTTAAGCGGGGAAAAAATCTCGGAACATTCTTGGTGTATTCTTCATAGCCATTGCTGAATGCTTTCCTGAGATATTGTTCTTCTTCTTTAACAATAAAATGATATTGAAGATAGAAGAAAACCAATCCGGCAATTTGCAGGTAAGGAAAAATTGCAAATGACATTATTCCAAGCCCGGTGTAGATAAGAATGTTTCCGACATAAAGAGGATTTCTTACATAAGCAAACGGACCGCTTATAATTAAAAAAGTTCCGCCTACATTCCCGGTTGTTCTTGTTTCACTTCCAGCCCAGCTTACGCCCCATAGTCTAAGTCCTTCACCTGCAAGAGCAATTATGAACCCTGCAATCAGGCTCCAGATATTGCTGTTGTTATACAACAACATAACTGCCAGGAAAGGCAATGGTGTGTAACTTCTGTACTTAAAAAATTTTGCTGCAAGGTTAGCCATAAATTATTTTCGCATCCATATTACTTCTGAATAAATATATTTTAACATCATCACTCCATCATATAAGCATGTTTTCGTTTGATTACCGCCTGGTGTCTTTTCTTCAATCTCTTTTTTGAATTAAGTTCTTCTAACTTTTTTACAACATCAATAAAGTTTTTGAACGGAAAAAAAGTTATACGTTCCATCTCACAGAACCTTAACAGACTGTCCTTTGCAAAAACGTAATCACAGTACTGGACTGTTTCATTATCCGATAGACCGTCACCGATAAAAACCGTAAAGTCATCTTCACTGCTGTGATTAAGGATGTGATTCCATTTACAGTTTGCAGATGAAATACTCATTTCATCTGAATAAGGAAATTCAGGATGAAGTTTAAAGTCATCTGATATCGAAAGTTTATTCGAAAAATATTTTATGTTATTCAATCCTGCTTTTACAAGAACCCTGTTTATGTAATAATCAAAACCGTCACTGAGTATTATCATCTCTGAATTAGTATCAGAAGAAAATTTCACCAATCGATGAAATGTGTCATCGATTTCCATTGAATCAATAAAGTTGTTGAACTCATCAATATTTATCTGACCTGTTGTTTCGCAAAGCTGAAGCCAGCATTCTTTAGCGGATATTTTTTTTGAAAGATAATCCGAAATAATCTTTTGAGTATGTTCAGCTTTTCCGAATTTCCTGAAAATCATTTCTCCAACATCCTGCTTTGTAATCGTACCATCGAAGTCAACAAATATTTTAAATGGTTTATTCATTAATTATCGAATCATTCGGCTGATTATTTTAATCGTCATTTAGAGACTACCATTTTTTTAACTTCTACCACATCACCTGCTTTAAACCTGTAGAAATAAATACCGGAAGGGATATCTTTTGCGACAAATGTAACTTTATTCATTCCTGCAGAAAATTTTTCTTTAATTATTTCACCGACTTTTTGAATGTTAAGATCAAAAAATTCAATAGTTACCTGCATTTCAGAAGGAAGATAAAATGATATTACTGTTGAGTCACGAAACGGATTGGGAGTGTTCTGCCCAACGGTTATTTCTGTTGAATTTTGGAAATAATTAATCCGTATTATTTCGGAAGAACCCGCAAAATTTGTTGAACCGCTTTGCGTAATGCGGTAATAATATGTGCCGTTTTCATTCGGGCGATCATAAAATTCATATTGATTCAAGTCATTCAAACCACCGGAAGGAATGGTCTCAATAATACTCCAGTAAGTTCCGGATTCATTCAATTTGTCTGTGCGTTCAACATTATAATTGGACCCTGCGATTTCGTTTATTGTCTGCCAGCTGATCTTTATTGAATCACCAATCAGCTCAGGATAAAAACCGGTTATATGTGAAATAAAAGTTCCGTTGCTGAAAATTTTTTGCCCATAAATGTTATTCTGTTTTTCCCGGTTATCTTTAAATACAACTATAACGCCGTCGTTTCTGTCAGGTATAATTGACAAGTAACTTTTTAAAGAATTTGTATACGTTGCCGTTGCAATACCATTTTCTTTCCATTCAGTTTTTCCTGAAGAAGTAATCTTTTGTGTATAGATATTGCCTGCAAGAGAATCGATTCGCCTGTCAATCCAGGAAACAAAAATATTCCCGTTCTCATCCAGAGTTATTTTTTGACCAAATTGGTCTCCTGAAACATCCGTTACTTTCAAACCATTCTCAGTCCACAGTTCTTTTCCATTTAAATCATATTTCTGCAGGTAAATTTCTTTTGATTTATTTTCTTCACCGCTCCACGACAGAAAAATTTCATTGCCTCTGATAACAGGCTGCGGGTTTGAGATAATATGTTTTCCTCTTATCACAGGCTGTCCATTTTCTTTCCACTGAAGTAACCCTTTAGAATCAATAACCTGGTGTAATAAATGCACATCTCCTTTCGGAATCTGCCAGACTATATATACGTTACCATTGTCCATTTTTTTTGCAGTGTACTTTAATATGTTTGAAGTCTGACCTGAAACTACAACGGGTTTCTTAAATGTTAACCTTCCATTTGAATCAATATGTTGTGAATTAATAACAGTTTTATTATTGATTGATTCTGTCCAGAATAAAAATACACCTCCGGCATTATCATCAACAATTTCTG
>JAEXTA010000218.1 GCA_023453665.1 Bacteroidota bacterium
ATGTTAAGCAGTACGACTAATAGTCCGCCGAAATATTTGCCCCATAACAATTGTGAACGCGAAACAGGTTTTGACAATAGCAGATCAATATTTCCTTTCTCAAGCATATTGGGTATGAAACTGGAACTGGAAAATATTGCAAGCAAAAGACAGAGTCCTGTTAACGGCGAAATGATGATAAGTTCAATTGCAGTTACAACCTGCTGCATTTGAAGTTCCTGTCCTTCAACCTGGAATCCGCCGGATAATGCTGCGGTATCAATAAAACTGAATATCAAAACAGTACCGAGTACAACAAGCAGCGAAATTACTGCAAAGAAAATTAAAACTTTTCTTGCCATTGCTTCGCGGAGTGTAAACCATGTAATAAGCCAGGTGTTTTTCATGATTTTACTCCTTTGTCGGCTTCTTTAATGAGCGAGATGAACATATCCTCAAGTGTGGTTTTTTGTTTTACAATTTCTTTGATCATCATGTTTGAATTTCTTAACTGGTCGATCAGATGATTTAACTCTTCATCACTGTTAACTCTTACTGAATAACTTACATCTGTTATTTTTGCAAGACTGAATCTTGTAAACTGATTTTCATCTGCAATAGATGAAGCCAGTTCAAGCTTATACTCTTCTTTCTTTTCAGTTAGTTCTTTTACGGTTCCTTCTTTAAGAAGTTTTCCTTTGTTAAGAATGCCGACCCTGTCTGTAATCAACTCAACTTCAGACAGCAAATGGCTGTTAAGGAATATCGTTTTGTTTTTATTCTTCAACTCGATGAGTATGTCTCTTATCTCTTTCCTTCCTATAGGATCAACGCCGTCAGTAGGTTCATCAAGGAAAATTAAATCGGGTTCATTTAATAAAGCCTGTGCAAGACCGAGTCTCTGCATCATTCCTTTCGAGTATGTTTTAACCTTTGTCTTTTTCCATTTGCCAAGCTGCATCAGTTCAAGCAGTTCATCTATCTTTTTTGAAAGATGAATACCGTCAAGACCGCTTAACTTTCCGAAGAAGTTCAGCACTTCCCCGCCTGTTAAATATGCAGGATACTTATGATTCTCAGGCAGGTAACCGATCTTCTTTTTAATCTCGTAATTGTTTAACGGACTGCCGAACATCGAGGCCGTTCCCGAAGTAGGAAAAGTTATACCGAGCAGAATTTTAACAAGAGTGGTTTTGCCTGCACCGTTTGGCCCAAGCAGACCGAAAATTGTTCCAGGCTCTATTGCGAGCGTTAACTCATTTAATGCGTTAACAGTTTTTTTACCAAAAGTTGAGGTAAAAGTTTTTGAGAGACTGTTGGTTTCTATAATTGCCATAACATCCCGTAATTGTTACACAAATTTACGAATAAAGTGAATACGAAATAGAAAAGATTATGTTGAAATGCAGAATGAGTGGTTGATTGGATGAATGGGTTAATGAAAGTTATTTTCTATCGAAGAAGAATAATAATTAAATGAGTTTTATTTCAGCAAGGATTTAACCTCATTCAGAACTCGTTCAGCCAACTTGATTGAATTCATACAAATTTCTTTGTCAGGATTAAAATAAGGAAGTGCACTGCCAATCGGATATTTTGTCGGCAAATAAATACTATCTAAGAAATCACATTCATCTTCTGATAACATAACCTCAAAACCTTTTTTTTCTAAAATGGTCTTTAACTCAGTAATGTTATGTGTTTTCTTAAAAGGAATTCTTCGTTCGATAAACAAAGCTTTTAAACATTTTTCAATTGCCTGCTGAACATTATGAAGACAAGGGTTATATAAATCACTGTTCAACAAAATCCTTGCTGCTTCAAGATTTTCCTCAGAATATGCAATCCAGATTTTAGTTTCCTCTTGCATAAATCACTTCACCAGATGCAACTTCATTTGCATAAAAACTATTATCGTTTTTTTCTACTACCGGGAATATGTCAACAGCAATTTCTCTGGAAACACTTCTTATCAATTTCCTGTACTTCAAAGCAAGAGCAAGATAATTTTCCTTACTGTTCTGAACGACTGCAATATCAATATCATTAGGTGAATCGCTTTTATTAAAAGATCCGAAAATGATGATTCTACTGATCTCTTTTTCTCCTTTTAGCAATTCTACTATTTTCGTTTTTAATTCAGCTTTATTCATAAATGGCTGTTTCTTTATTTTAAATATATGCTAAACTTAAAACATATGCCTGCCAACATACCGTAATTGTTACACAAATTTACAAATAAAGTGAATACGAAATTGAAAAGATTATATTGAAATACATAGTGAATGGTTGATTGGATGAATGAAAGAAATTTTTATTGTCTCGGGACAAAATTTAATTTTTTTAACTCCTATTTCTGGTTCTGGATAATATTTAATATAAACATTCCAATCCCGCTAAATAAACAAAAATAGATAGTCCAAATTATTATTTTATATAGTCTGATTTTACTGAAAGCAATCGAATCCTCTATCAACTCTTTTCGCTCTTCGAATATTTTATCTAAATAATTAAATCCCCAGAAACCGGTTGGTTTAACAATAGGATTGCTACCATCAATACCCAAAATTTCGTGGATTTTAAATTGCAGGATCCCGGCGAAGGTAATTAAAATAATTCCTGACATGATAAGAATTATACTGATAGTTAGTATCATAAGTATAACCACGGTATACAACTAATGAGGAAATACCAGAATAGCGATTTCATGTTTAATTCATACAGGCATTTTGATTTTTAATAATCTCTCCTCTGATCAGTTTTCCACACAAGCCAAACCTGTACACCCGCCAAAAAGCACTGCCCCGGGAATTTGAGAATGGGCGCATAAAAACAAAAGCAACTTATGGCATTGTTAAATCATGCTCAATAAAAAGGTGCAAATAGTTTGCAAATTATTGTTTTACCTAATGGATTTCTTTATGCGGAATCTCTTGAATCAACAATACCATTTTATCGTAAACAAAATTTGATTTATCAATATCTTCCTTTGACGCTTGCTTCCAGATCGATTGTGAATTTCCAAACGAAATCAGATCAACAGCCCAATCCGCAGTACTGACTAATTTCGATAATTCTCCATCCTTACCAATTTGAATATTCAATCTCATTATTATACCATCACCTAAATGTTTGCCATCTGTATTTATGTAACCGATTTCTTTGTCCGAATTGACAATTCTGAAATTATTGTTAACAAGAAGTTTGGAAACCAAAATGTAAAGACTATCATCAGGGATTTCAGTTGATAGAACAACCTTATTTGCATCAGATGGAATTAAATCTTGTGTTTCTTTTGGCAGTATGCTTTCATAGGAGCATTTCATAAACACAACGGAAAATAAGAGAACAAAAAAAGTATTTTTCATATAATTATTCTTATTGATTTTTTTTCAGGACAATTGCTAATACCAGTCAAAACTTATTAGCGGCTAAAATCATAATATGTCCCTGTTTCATCATTTTTAATTCGCAACACAGAATTATTATACTCAAATCTGTTAGCGTCCAATATTCTTCCGACCATAGTAAATTCTGCTATTGATGCGTATGCCGACCTCCATCCTAAACTCGTAAATAATAGTTTACTACTATTCAGCCCAAATACTCCACGATTAAAATTAAGAGATTCAGTTGTTGGGGGATTTCGATTAAACCATTTCAACTCAAATTGTTTATCATCATCCAATACCAGACTGGGATAAAGACCTAAAGAATCGAAAAAATGAATATTGGTATCATTAGTGGCCCTAAGCATTAAAGTATCATTTATAAAATTAAAGTTTGGAACACTATTATAAAAATCTGAATAGAATACATAGGTCGTATCACCTTCTTTAAGAAGCAATTTTTCGCCTCTCATCATTATTATGGGATTACCTCTTAAAAAATCAAACGGAAAAACCCGATCAATGCAGCCCGCCATTGTCTCCCAAAAAGGTGTGTGATCTAGAGTATCATAATTAATTATATAATATCCGGTTAAATAATTACAATCATCGTACGCCCAAAATCTATTTTCGTTTCTAAACATTAACATAAACGGTTTATAGTTATTTAAGTAATAAATATTCTGCTGTGTCTCGAGTGAAACAAGGTTCCATTGAATATTTTTAATTTTTACAGTATCAACAGGCATTAGTACTTCGTTCCCGGTGTCTACTAAATAAAAAGTAGATTCAAAAGAGTTTTTGGGATTAAGTGTTATAGTTTTGGTTAATGTTCGATAGCCTTGTTTTCTAAGTATAATTTTTACAGAGTCAGCGATAACCAGGTCTTCCTGATGCTCACCTATTAAATGAGGAAAATGTTCACCAATTCCAAAAATGGAGATTGGGAAACGAATATTCCCGTTGATATCTGTTTTCTTGAAAGGGACAAGTTCTTGTAACAGGTTGATCTGATCCGTCAAAACAAAAAATTTTATTTTTTCGTTTATAGTTGAACCAGAAATTGTGCAATAATAAATCCCGTTTGTAAGATTGCCTGCGTCAAAGTTAAATGAATATTTACCAGGTAAATGGCACCATTTATTTTGTACTGCTATTTCGTTATTGAACGAATCTGATATCCTGATACTTACGGAATCGATTTCATTCAGAATATATGTGAACGAATGATTGCGGAAAGTAATATTTTGACCGATATAAAAAATGTAGTGTAAGCCAACATCTGAGATGGGGTTATTATTAGAATCAACAACCGTTATGGAAAATTCAGGAGTAATTACTTCAACTTCTAAAGGTGTTTTTTCGCAAGAGCTAAGAACTACTGCCACAAAAAATAAAAATAAGTTCTTTTTCATTTGATGCCCCACAAATATTTATTTTTTCTATACACTCTTAGTTTACAAGTAGAACCAGTTCACATGACCCAAAAAGCACTGCCCCGGGAATTTGAGTAGGAGCTCATAAACGCAATAGCAACTTAAAGCAAACAACAACAAAACTCAATAATTCAAATACTACCTTCCATCTATTTATAAGATTCATCTAGTGATACTAAATAAATTCTTCGTGAAGGAACTTCTCCTAATATTTTTACTCCAATCTTATTTGAAGAAAATGCGATTATTTTTGTAGGACTCCAATCATATACAGCTGGAAAAATACCTGCTATAATTTTATCCGAAACTTTCTTATTTGAAGTATTATAAATAGTTATTGATTTGTCTCTGTTTTGTGGTACCGCGATTTCAGATGAATAAGGTGAAACGCCAAAATGATATAGATCCCAGCTGTCTTCGAACACCCTTGAAATTTTAAATTTTGGTTCAATATCACCAACAAAGAGGGAAATTTCGCCGTGACCATAGTTATGCAGAAATACAAATTGTTTTTCATTATAAGTCCATCTGTATGCATCATAAATATTTAGCATCAAATATTTTTTTGCGTTTAGAGTTCTGGTCTTATAGCTTTTTAAATTCTTGAGTGTGAAAGTAAAATTTTCCTGGTCGTATTTTATTTCATAATTTTTAGATGGTTTGTCCCAGGGAGTTCTAAACGTACCTGGCCATTTTTCATTCAGTTTAATAACTGTGTCAAGCGACGTTTGGAACACATGGTATTTTGTCTTGGACTTATCTGCTTTATCAATTTTTTCCAAATATATTTTCAGGTTTTTATCACTGACCCATTGCAAATCATAAACATGAATTCTCAATATGTTTTCTGTAAGTATAGGAGTCACCAGACGCCACTTAAAATTATGTAGGTCTAAAATCCATACCTGATCAGTATAGCCCGTATTTATATTGCTAATCCCAACTGCTAATAATTTTCCATCAGGAGAGAATAGTAAACTTTTGCAATTTATTTGTTCAGCAGACTTTTCACCATAAGTCCAGGAAATTAGTCTTTCAAGGTATTTTGTTACATCGTAGTACTTATGACCACTTATCACGGTATCAGGCTCAATTTGAAAACCATCGATGACACAGGGATAAAGAAAAATCAGAATGAGAGATAATTTTTTCATTTGAATTTTTTGCCCTTCAATATTTATTTAATAATGTTTTCTATGTCACCTTCTATCATTAAAATATAGGCGCGTAAAAACAATAGCAACTTAAAGCAACTCTAAACAAACTTCAATTGTTAAATGCAAAAATTTAAATGTTGAATGAGGTGAGAAAAGCATAGGCGAAAGGGGGAATGGGAGAAACGGAGTACCGAGTTGGTGAATGACTGATTGAAAATATTTTTTGAATAGTGATTGATGATTAACGATCTATTATTTGAGAAGTTCAAATAAGACATCACCCAATCCAGATTCATACATACATTCAGTCAATCAAACAATCACGCATCTTCAATAAAAAAGGCGACCATTCCTGATCGCCTCAATTTTCTTTTCCGTCTCACGTTTCATCTCTGACGTTTGACGTCAAATCTACTTCATCAAAGTTACCTTCCTCATCTCGTGATACTGCTGCTGAGTTGTTCCGTCAACCACTTCGAGTGAGATAAAGTAAATTCCGGAAGAGAAGTTCTCCGCGTTCCAGCTAATTTGTTTGTAGCCTTTATCCTGGAACCCGTTAACAAGCTCATCCACAACCTGACCGATAGCATTAAATATTTTCAGACTAACCTTGCTCTCATTCGGAAGTGAATAGCGAATGTTTGTAACCGGGTTAAACGGATTCGGATAATTCTGATAAAGCACAAATCCCTTTTCACCAAAATTCACATCAGCAAAAACAGTTGATGAGAATTCATAGCTTCCGTCAAAATCAATTTGCTTCAAGCGGTATAAAACTTTTCCTTCATAATTAGTGAAAAGGAAATTGTCAGTGAATGAATAACTGACCGGCGAAGTTGTTGTTCCGTTTCCATCAACATTGCCGATAGTCTTCCATTCCTGGTTTTTAAGTTTTCTTTGTACTTCAAATCCTCTGTTATTTTTTTCTGTTGATGTTGACCAGTTTAAAACGACTTTATTTTCACCTGCAGTTGCTGTGAATGAAGCAAGTTCAACAGGAAGATAAAAATCTATATAAGCTTCATACACACCGCGACCATGCGTACCGGCTCTAAGCGTATGCGTTGAAGGTGAATAATCAAGATGTTTGATTACTGTATTGGGTAACTGGTCATCAAGATCAACCCAGCTTTGTCCACCGTCTCTTGTTACAAAAACACCAATGTCTGTTGCAACAAAATATGTTGAAGGATTTCCTGCATCTTCTGTATAAACAAAAATATCGCTGATAGGTGTATCAGGTAAGTTGCCTGCAAGACTGAACCAGCTTGTTCCGCCGTTAGTGGTTTTGTAAACCTTAGCTCCGCCGAATCCGAGGAATGTTACGACCATAACATTTGCGCTGTCGGGATGTATATAAACAGAGCTTATAGTTTTGTTCGGCAATCCTGTTGACACATTTACAAATGTTGCACCGCCGTCTGTCGATCTGAAAACCTGGGATGAGGAAGAAGCGCAAAGTATGTTTGGTTCGGATTCTGAGATGTGCATTTCTCTTACAGCGCTTGTTCCATTAACATTCGCAGACAATGCAGTCCAGCTTCCGCCGTTATTTGTAGAGCGGTAAACTTTCTGACGTGCGGTATAAAATGTTCCTGATGTTGTCGGGTGAGCAACAATAGGTGCAACCCATGCAACGCTTTCGGACGTTGTTATTCCACTGGTAGCCGAAACCCAGCTTGTACCTCCATTCGTGGTTCTGCGTAAACCACCGTTTTGTGTTTCACCAATTATAAAGTTTGCGTCAAACGGATTGAAAGCAACTTCGCCGCCGTCACCGCCAAACGCAGCAGCCCAGTTTATTGTCGAGAATGTTTGTTGTGTTCCGTTGTCCTGCGTTCCGCCGAGTATTCTTGAAGGTGTAAACGGACTTGCAGTTATCCTGTAAAATTGTGTTAAGGTCAGATTCTGATTTAGATTTACAAATGATGTTCCTGAGTTTGTACTTCTGTAAATACCGCCGTCATTTGTTGCAATTACTGTATTCGGATTTGTCGGATGAAAAAATAAAAAGTGCTGATCAACATGAACATTACCTCCGGCATAACCGTTTGTAATGTTTGTGAATGAAGTTCCGCCATCTGTAGAACGATGAATATCAATCGTTCCTATAAAAACCTGGTTTGGATTTACCGGATTTACCCGGAGATACATATCATACCAAGCTTGTCCGCCGTCAAAATTATAACCAACTGCAACCTGTGACCAGTTCAAACCTGAGTTGGTTGACTTGTATGCATTAAATGTACTTGAATTATAAACTGCCGCATACATAATTGAAGATGATGAAGAACAAAAATCAAAATGAGTTCGTGAACCTGACGGCAGTCCTGAACTTCCGAATGTTACAAAAGTTGCACCGCCATCAACTGATCTTCTTAAACCAACACCCGAACCGACAGCAAATGCTGTGTCGCCATTTGGTGTAAAGAAAACATCATCACATCTTCCGGAAACTATTTGAGTCCAGTTAACTCCGGCATTTGTACTTCTGTAAAGCCCGCTTGTACCAAGTGCTGCAATAAGATGAGAAGAATTTCCCGGACGAATAACCAATCTTGAAAAGTACGATGATGATGGAAGTCCGGAAGTTATATTAGTCCACATAGCACCAGCGTTAGTTGATTTTAATAAACCTCTTCCGTAATAAGATGCGCCGCTGTAAGTTGCTTCACCTGTTCCTGCATATATAATGTTCGGATTGGCAGGATCAATTGCGATTGCGCCCATGGACATTGAGACTTCCCTGTCACCTAATGGCTGCCAGTTGGTTCCGCCGTCTGTAGTTTTCCACACTCCGCCGTTTGCCGGACCGATGTACATAATATTCGGATCAGTCGGATGATATGCCCCGGTGACAATGCGTGATGAAATACTTCCATAACCAGGATATGAACCGGGAGTTGGTCCAAGACTTACCCATGTCACAGCCATTGTTGAATTGCTGTTATCATTCTGCATTAACTTCTTCTGATCAAGCGAATTTTTGTATGCGTCAGTCGGAATGAATCCATTTGGGTATGCACGTTCTTCAAAAAACATCCATTCACGAATAAATGGTTTTCTGTTTCTCACTTCATCAGGTGCATTGCTGTAAACTGTATTGTCAAGCAACTGATCAGTATATGTAACCTGCGAATTAATCTGAGTGTTCACTACTAAGAGGCATGCTAAAAGAAAAAGTTTTTTCATAATTTAACCTTTTTATTATACAAATTACCTTTTGATAATTAACTGGTTTGACAATTATCATACCATATAACTAAGTATGAATGAGTCAAAATGTATTTTCAATTTTTCACATAAAGAAGTTACTTTAAACGTGAATGAGTGACAATAAAAATTACATAAGGAGAAGCTAAAAGCACTTTACCGCTCTTATTCATATCTTTGAGAAGTACATGAATCTTTTTTAATATGACAACATACGAAGCTTTAGAAAAATATTTCGGATTTAAATCCTTCCGACCGGGACAGGAAGAAATTATTACATCCATTATTTCCGGTAAAAATATAATTGCTGTTCTGCCAACTGGCGCGGGAAAATCAATTTGTTTCCAAATACCTTCACTCATCTCTGATAATTTTTCAATCGTCATTTCACCATTGATTGCATTGATGAAAGACCAGGTTGATTCTCTAAATAAAAATCAGAGAATTGCAGGATTCATTAACAGCACAATGTCTTTCAGTGAAACTGAAGAAGTACTGCAGGCAATTCAATACGGAGAAATAAAATTACTTTACCTTGCACCTGAAAAACTTGAAACAAGTTCATTTGCAGAAAGATTAAAAAAACTTAATCCCTCTTTTTTATTTGTTGATGAAGCTCATTGCATAAGCGAATGGGGACATAATTTCCGTCCAAGTTATTCAAACATAAAAAATTTTATTGATTACCTTGAGATAAAAAAAGTCTCGGCGTTTACAGCTACCGCAACTCCTGAGGTTGTTGATGATATAAAATTTCAACTTGGTCTTAAAGAACCTGAAATTATTGTTAAAGGGTTTGAGAGAAAAAATATCTCCCTCAATGTGCTTTTATCAAACCGAAAAAAACAAAAATGTGTTGAACTTATAAAACGTTTTGGCACTCCTGCCATAATTTATTCTTCATCCAGAAAAAAGGCTGAAGAAATTTCAGAACATCTTATACTTCAAAAAATTCCATGCGTTTATTATCATGCCGGACTTCCTGCCGAAGAACGAAGAAGAGTACAGGAAGATTTTATCAATGGAAAATATCCCGTTATAGCCGCAACTAATGCATTCGGGATGGGTATTGATAAGAGCGACATTAGGTTGATAATTCATCTTAATACTCCCGGTTCAATTGAAAATTATTACCAGGAAATCGGCAGAGCAGGAAGAGATGGTGAAGAATCATTCGCGTTCCTTCTTCATAATGATGATGATATTAAAATTCAAAACTACTTTATCTCTGCATCCAACCCTGATAAAAAACTTTTACAATCTGTCTACAATGCAGTATGTGACTATGGCAGGATCGCTGTTGGAAATATTTCAGATTCTCCTATTCCTGTAAATATTGATTTCATTTCTGCAGCAGCAAAAAGAGAAATAAACCGTGGACTTTTACATTCTGCACTAAAGATCCTTGAAGGCGGAGGTTATCTGAAAAAGCTTTCTGAGTTGGAATCAAAAGAGTCTATCAAAGTACTTGTTGACAAAACTCATCTCAGAGAGTTTATAAAAAACTCACCCGCAAGTGATGCTGTTAAAGATCTTGTGCTAAAACTTGTCCGTGAATACGGCGCAAATCTTTTTTCCGGAAGTATTGAATTTTCATTGTCGAAATTGTCTGCTTCTTATGATATTGATGTACGCTCACTCGATGAACAATTCACAATTCTCGACAACCTTGGTATGATTGAATACAAACGAAGTATAACCGGCGAAAATATTATTCTTACATCACCGAGAGTTGAAGCGGAACGATTAAACCTGGATTACCGGAAAATCAACGAAAATTATTTAAGGCTTCAATCAAAATTAGATAAAATGCTTGAACTTGTTTTTACAAGTGAATGCAGGTTCAAAGTGATCTTAAAATATTTTGGTGAAGATGTAACTGACTACAAATGCGGAAAGTGCGACCGTTGTTTAACCACTGAAAAAGTTTCCTCTTCTACTGAAGAATATCTTTCAGAAATAATTTTAAGAACATTATCCGAAAGTAACGGTTCGATCAACAGGCATTCATTGATCCGTATCCTTACAGGATCAGGGAAAAGAGAAAAATACCGGGGCTTCACAACGTTCGGAGTTTGCGCATTTTATTCCAGGAATGATATTGAAACTGTTATAAGCAGTCTCCTGGCGGTTCACAAACTTGAACGCTCTCAGTTTAAAAAATTTGAATTGGTATTGAAGGATTACAAATTAAATTTTGAAGGCGAACAGAAATCCACATCAAACATAAAAACATCTGACTATGAAAAAGATCTTGTGTTATTTAACAGGTTACGTGATGTAAGAAACGCTGCTGCTAAAAAATTTGTGCAGACACCATACCTGATTTGTTCTGACCAAATACTTAGAACAATAGCAGAAACCAAACCTGTAAATGAAGATCAGCTTTTGAATGTACCGGGTTTTAATAACAGGATGTTCAACAAACTTGGTAATGATATTCTTGAAACTATAAATGATTTTCTTGAAGGAAAAATTGAGCTAAAGGATTCACCTCAAAGTAAACAAATGCCAGATACAATAAATGAAACCTATCAGCTTTTATTGAAAGGTTATGATCTTAAAGCAATAGCGTCATTACGAAAGCTTGCAGAGGCTGTCATTTCTATGCAAATAGAAACGGTGCTGGAGTATAAACCTGAAACAGATATTCGTCACCTGTACAGTGAAAATCTTTACAACGAAATAATAAATGAAATTAAAAATGGTGTGACTGACTTAAAGTCTCTGAAAAAAGTTCTTGGCGATAAAGTCGATTACCCTCTTTTAAGAATTGCACTAGCAAAACACAGAACTACTTTGCCGCCCGTTTTTTCCTTGCCTCAAGTGAATCGATAACCTTGTTAAAAAATGTTTCCCACTTTTCAGGATTTGATGAATAAAACTCAGTAGTCTTTTCATATTCATCATGTGAAACATTATACCTGCTAAAAACCATTTGCTGAATCGAATCGCGCTGTAATTTATTTTGAGTTGTCGAAGTGTCCTGGGCAATAACAAGATCAGAATAAACTTCAATAAATTTTTCTTCAGGTATCGGCTGTTTTTTATCACAGCCGATTAGCATCGAAATCATTATTAAAAAATATGCAGCAGTGAATTTTTTTTTGATTTTCATTTCATCTTTTTACTTGCCTGGAAGAGAATCCGTTTCTCTCTTTCAGTAAGGTTCTGATACCCTGACCGACTTATTTTATCAAGTATAGCGTCAATTTCCTGCTGGTCAATTTTATCTTCTTCATCTTTAATATCGTAATAGTTTGCTTCCTGAACATCCTGCTTCTTATTTCTGAAGGTCGATGAAGAATTTCCAAACGGGTTAAAAGATTTGTTTGTCCGGTATGAAGATCGTTTAAATAAATTTTTGAATTCAAGATTAAGACTCTTATCAAGCATCAAATAAACAAATGCTGCAAAAGCACCGCCGAGATGTGCAAGATATGCAACACCGCTGTTAGCACTATCGACAAGCATAAATTCCATTATGATTAAAAAACCAATGAGATATTTTGCTTTTATCGGAATAAAGAAATAAAGGAAAATATATCTATCCGGGAATAACATAGCGAATGCAAGAAGAACACCGTAAACAGCACCTGAAGCACCTATCGTTACAGCATTTCCACCGCCAAGTAACGGAGTAAGAAAAAGCTGGAATAGACCCGCTACAACTCCGCAAAGCAAATAAAAGTAAAGGAACTTTCGTGAACCGAAAATATTTTCGATCTCCATTCCGAACATCCAAAGACCGAACATATTAAAAAAGATATGACTGAAACCACCATGCATAAACTGATATGTTATTAACTGCCAAACCTGGAAATTAAAAGCATCGCCCGCACCACCGATTCCTGATATCGGATTTAGTGCGAACCACCTGTTAAGAATATATTCTGCCGGCACACCGCTGAGCATTATATTGCTCATCAGCAGTTGAAGAAAAAATACTACACCGTTTATTATCAATAGGTTTTTGATCACGGGCGGAAAGAAACTGAATCCTCCGAAACCCGGTCTATAATAATTGCTCACAAAAATTCCTTTACTAAATATTAATTAAGCTTCACTCAACGCAGCAACACCGGGAAGAATTTTTCCCTCGAGAAATTCAAGAGAAGCTCCGCCTCCGGTTGATACGTGAGATACTTTATCATCTAATCCTGCTTTACTAATTGCGGCAGCAGAATCTCCGCCGCCGATAATTGTTACCACACCTTTTGTTGTTGCTTCAGCAAGTGTGTTGGCAATTTCAAATGTACCTTTTGCAAAATTGTCCATTTCAAAAACACCCATCGGTCCGTTCCAAACAACTGTCTTTGCTTTCATCAACTCTTCGCGGAACAATTTAACTGATTCGGGTCCTATATCCAATCCCATTTTATCAGAAGGAATATTTTCTGTTTTAACGGTCATTGATGGTGAATCATTATTAAATTCATCAGCAACAACAACATCAACAGGAAGTAAAAATTTTAATTTCGATCCTTTTACTTTTTCAAGAAGTTCTTTTGCAAGATCAAGTTTTTCTTCTTCAAGAAGTGATTTGCCGATTTCTTTACCCTGCGCTTTGAAGAATGTAAATGCCATTCCCCCGCCTATGATAAGCGTATCAACTTTATTCAGAAGATTCATTATCACATCGATCTTACCAGATATTTTTGCGCCGCCGAGAATTGCGCAATATGGTCTTGCGGGTTCAGTTACTGCACTTCCAAGATATTCAAGTTCTTTCTGCATTAAATAACCTGCGGCACATACTTTAATATATTTTGTCACACCTTCTGTGGATGCGTGCGCTCTGTGTGCGCTTCCGAAAGCATCGTTGATGTAAACATCGCCAAGTGATGCAAGTTTTTTTGCAAACTCAGTATCATTTTTTTCTTCTTCTTCGTGATAACGGAGGTTTTCAAGAAGAACAATGTCACCCGGTTTCATAACATCAACAATTTTAGAAACTTCATCACCTATACAATCAGGTGCTAATGTAACACTCTTCCCGAGCAGTTCTCCCAGCCTAACCGCTGCGGGTTTAAGACTGTATTTCGGATTAACTTTCCCTTTCGGGCGTCCGAGGTGGCTCATCAAAATAGTTTTGCCGCCTTCCGAAATTATCTTTTTAATTGTAGGCAGTGATGAAGTTATTCTAATATCATCTGTAATATTCAGGTTTTCATCTAACGGAACATTAAAATCAACACGGACAAGAACTCTTTTATTTTTAAGATCAACTTTGTCGATAGACAGTTTATTCATTTTTTCACCCTTAAGATTTTCTATTCATTTACCTGGAATTCCTTATAAGATTATTTTGATTTGAGTAAGAATTCTTCGCAGGCTGGTTTTAATTTTTACGCTGAACCAACTTCGTAAATTTTGTCGGTGAAACTTTTGTCTCTTAGTGATCTGACAAAAGTAACTTCGTTACAGATTATACTTTTGATGTCACACTTCGATGGCATCGCCATTCAGTGTGACATCAAATTAAATATTGGTTCAGATCAAATGGATTATTTTGCAATCTTCATTAACAGATCAACACAACGGCAGCTATAACCCCATTCATTGTCATACCATGAAACAATCTTAAAGAATCTTTTTTCATCTTTAAAATTGTTCTGCATTGTTGCCAATGAGTCATAGATAGATGAACGCTCATCATGTATAAAATCTGTTGAAACAACTTCTTCATTGCAGTAACCGAGAATACCTTTCATATACGTTTCTGATGCTTTTTTCATAAGAGCATCGATTTCTGCGATTGATGTATCTTTAACTGAACGGAATGTTAAATCAACTACCGATACATCAGCAGTAGGTACGCGGAATGACATTCCTGTTAATTTACCTTTTGTTGCAGGAAGAACTTCGCCGACGGCTTTTGCTGCGCCTGTTGATGAAGGAATAATATTTATTGCTGCTGCTCTTCCGCCTCTCCAGTCTTTTTTTGAAGGACCATCAACAGTTTTTTGTGTTGCTGTATATGCGTGAATTGTTGTCATTAATCCTGTTTCAATTCCGATTCCCTCTTTCAAAAGAACGTGAACTACAGGAGCCAGACAGTTTGTTGTGCATGATGCGTTTGATATAATATCATGTTTTGATAAATCAATTTCATTTTCATTTACACCAAGAACTACTGTTTTAACTTCACCTTTACCAGGTGCTGAGATTATAACTTTCTTTGCGCCTGCTGTTAAATGTCCTTTAGCCTGGTCTGAATGTGTGAATAATCCGGTTGATTCAATTACATAATCAACACCAAGTTGTTTCCATGGCAGTTGTGACGGATCTTTTGTAGCCATTATACATTTTGTTTTATAGCCGTCAACAACAAATGTATCATCACTCTCTAATTCTGGGCTGCTTTTTTCTGTGCTTAATTTTCCTGCAAACTTACCGTGCACTGAATCATACTTTAATTGATAAGCGAAATATTTTGCATCAGTGCTTACATCAACAACTGCTACAACTTCAATTGATTTACCCAATAATCCTTTTTCGTGAATTGCCTGAAATACCAATCGACCAATTCTTCCGAATCCATTTATTCCTACTTTAATTGCCATACAAGAACTCCTTTATATAGTATAATAATCAAAAATGTGTGTACTAAAATTAGTCAATGACCGGTATAATATCAATTCAATGCAGAATGGATAATGTATAATTAACAATTTACAATGTACGGTTGAAAATCATGTGGTTTAAGAATTGTACTGCTGCAAATAGCAGTATGATATTTGGTTGGCAATAATTGTCAACTGTCATTTGAAAAAAAATATTTTCATTCAGATTAAAAAATTATCATGCTAAGTTTCACACACGGATTACCAAACATCCGTTAAAAGTGAAGGGGAAATAATAAGTACAATGTTTTAATAATGAGGTTTATATCATGAGAAAAAACCGAACACATTCTTCATTTCTTTTCCTGGTGTTATTCATCCTGTTTTGTTTAAGCTTAACCGGCATTTCAAATGCACAGGTTTATAACTATTCGGATAACTGGGGAAACCACGGACTTACTGTTGAACGTCAGAGTCCATCAAATGTTTCTTTAAACTTTTCTGTTACTCAATTTCAATTAGACGACATTGATATTGATGGTATTACACAAAAAGCTGTTCATCTGCCGGGAGTTTTTCTCCCAAACGATGAAGGTTATCCTGACCTTGCAGGTACAGGCAAATACATTGCATTGCCTAAAGGAGCAAATGCAACATTCAGAGTTATTTCATCAAGAGTAGAAACTTTTACTAATGTTGAAATAGCTCCGGCTCCACGTATTCCAAAGGATACCGAAGTTGGTCCGCTTGTATATACAAAGAATCAACAGGTATATTCATCAGACAGATACTACCCTGCAAGTCCGGTTATACTTTCTGATAAAACACAAATAAGAGGAGTTGATGTTGTATTAATAGGTATCACACCTTTTCAATATAACCCAGTTACGAAGGAACTTCTTGTTTATAAAGATTTAAAAATTGAAGTAACATTCAACGGAGGCAACGGACAGTTTGGAGAAACCAGATTCAGAAGCCGTTGGTTTGATCCTATCTTACGTGATGCTTTGATTAATTACAGTTCGCTTCCGGTAATAGATTATAAAAACAGTAATATATCTGATCGGCTTGATCAGGATTTTGAATATTAAATTATTAGCCCTGACAACCCGACATTTCTTGCCTGGGCAGATACAATAAAAAATTTCAGAAATGTTCAGGGTATCAGGACGGGTGTCGTAACCCTTACACAAATTGGCGGAAATACAACTGCAGCAATTGAATCCTACATTAACAATGCATATAACAACTGGGCTATTCCACCTGCAGCAGTTCTTTTGCTTGCGGATTATGGTACAGGTGGTGCAACAGGTAACGGAATTAATTCCCCGATTTATGACAGCTACTGTAAATCAGATCATATATATGC
>JAEXTA010000231.1 GCA_023453665.1 Bacteroidota bacterium
TCATTTGCACTCGGGTTTATTCTTCAATTGATCAAACCAATTTTAATGGCTGATCAAAAGCCCGCGATAAATGACCTTATAAATCTTGCCGGAAGTGTTCTTACGATTATAATAACTATTATTCTTATTCAGACAACTGAGAGTTCATTATTATTACTCGGTATCAGTTTCAGCTTTGTGCCTGTTGTGACTACTCTTGCCGCATCAATTTATTTGTTTGTAAAAAAATATCCTGAGTTTATTCCATCATTTAAATTTGTAGAATTTAAGTATGCACGCGATTTAACATCACTAGGAGTAAAATTTTTTATTATCCAGATAGCCGGTGTTGTAATTTATTCAACAGATAATATGATAATAACTCAGACACTGGGTCCTGCGGAAGTAACACCATACAGCATATCATATAAATATTTTGAAATGCTGAATATGGTTTTTATGATCGTTGCAACTCCGTTCTGGTCAGGCTTTACAGAAGCGTATTACAAAGGTGAAATTGACTGGATTAAAAGTACAATGAAAAAACTGATGTATATAATGTCAGGATTTATCGGGCTTACAATCATAATGGTTGTTTCGTCAACATTTGTATTTGATACGTGGCTCCAGGGAAAAGTACATGTCCCTATAATGATTTCACTTTTTATGGGTTTATATATTATCATAAAAATCTGGGAAACAATTTTCTGTTTATTTATTAATGGTGTTGGTAAAATCAAACTTCAATTGTATATGTCTGTTGGTGCAGCATTGTTAAATATTCCACTCTCAATTTATTTTGCAAAAACTCTTGGGTTAGGTTCTGCCGGAGTAATTCTTGCAACCTGCATTTGTACAGTTTATGCGCTTGTGTTATGGCCAATGCAATACAAAAAAATTATTACAAAAACCGATTACGGAATCTGGGGTAAATAGCAGTTGGGAATTTATAACACAATTGATTCAATAGACAGAAAGATCACTCCTGCTGTGTTAAAAATAATAGGTGAAAAACCAAAACTTATTTCATTTTACTTTCATGGAATTTTTGCTGATGAAAAAGAATTAAACGCTGATATAGTTGATCCTCAACAGCGTTTTACCGTTAATGATTTCAAAAGATTTTTTGAATACTTCATTGAAAGCGGCTACAGGTTCATCAGCCCGGATGATGTGCCCGGAGCGATTGATGCTTCAGCAAAAAATATACTCATGACTTTTGATGATGGATATTACAGCAACAGCCTGATTCTTCCTTTATTAAACGAATATAAAATTCCTGCTCTCTTTTTTATTTCTACAAATCATATAAAACAAAACAAAGCATTTTGGGTTGACGTAGCTTACCGCAACAGGAAAAAACAAGGCGTCAGCGAACAGAAAATTTTAGAAGAGCAGGTATTTCTTAAATCAAAAAAACATGATTTTGTAGATAAATATCTCGTTGAAAATTTTGGTAAGGATTCATTAAAACCAACCTGTGACGTTGACAGAACATTCACACCTTCCGAATTAAAAAAATTTTCAGAAGAAAATTTTGTTCATATTGGAAATCATACAACAGATCACGCTGTACTTACAAATTATGAAATTGATGAAGCAAAAGATCAGATAGTAAACGCCCAAAATGATCTTCTGCACATGACAGGAAAACTCCCTGACTATATTTCTTTCCCTAATGGAAATCACAATGACGAATTAGTTACACTTTCAAGTCAGGCAGGATTAAAATTTGGTTTAACTACAATTCATCAGAAAAATTATTTTCCGTTGAGAAGGCACAACAGTGGTATGTTTTTAATTGATAGGTTTACATTTGTAATGGGCGGTAATTTTGATCAGCGTTTAAATTTTATTCGTACAGACTACAAAATTCTTAATGGCTATTTGTCTCTCCGTCAATCAATTTTTAATCGATAAAATTTCTTTGTTCAAATAAGATGAAAAAAATAAAAGCATTATGGTTTTCTAATGTTCCTTCAATGGAAGCTTCAAAACATCTTGGCAAAGAACCATTGAATTATGCTGTGTGGATGAACTCGCTTAAAAATGAAATTCATAACAGTGACGACGTAGAGTTAGGAATTGTATTTCCATCACCTTCCGGAAAGTATGAACAGTTTGAAGTGAATACTATAAAATATTATTCCATTCCAAGATTAACTGCAGAAGGTTTTTTTAGCGGAATGTTAGCGGGATGGAAGCATGAAATTGAACCAGAAGGTATTGTAAATTACTATTTAAAAGCAGTTGAAGATTTTAAACCGGATATAGTTCACATTTTTGGAACAGAAAGAAGCCAGGGATTAATAATTGAAAAAATAAATGTACCTGTCGTCATTCACCTTCAGGGAAATCTGACTATCATAACTAACAAATACTTTGCGGGAATTAGTAAGTACGAAAGCCTTGCTTATGGAAATAAAAAAGGGATTCTTTTTGGCATAGGTTTATTTCACGATTATTTCTACTTCAAAAAAAGAGCTGAACGTGAAAGATACATTTATACAAAGTGTAAATATTTTATGGGCAGGACTGAAATGGATAGAAGGTTGACCAATCTTCTTTCAAGCAATGCAAAATATTTTCATTGTGATGAAGTTCTACGCAATGAATTTTATATCAACAAATGGCAGCCGAAAGAACGGAATAAAAAAATAATTTTCGCTAACATGATGCCGGCAAGTTATAAAGGTTTTGAAACCTTGTGTGAAGCTGTGCTGATTCTGAAAAATGTAAAGAACATTGACGTTGAACTGAAAATTTCAGGACTTGCTGAAAATTCCGAGCTATTTAAAATTGTTGATAAAAAACTTGGGAGTGGTTCATTAAAAAATATTGTAAACTGTTTGGGTTATAATATTAATGCAGAACGAATAGTTAGCGAAATGTTAAGTTCGGATTTATTCATACATCCGTCGCATATAGAAAACAGTCCCAACAGTGTCTGCGAAGCTATGATGCTTGGTATGCCTATAGTTTGTACAAATGTCGGCGGTACACCAAGTATCATTACTGATGGTAAAGAAGGAATATTAATTCAGGATGGTGAGCCTTATACAATGGCGGCAGCTATATATGAATTATTTATTAACAAAAATAAAGCTGTTGAATACGGAACCAATGCACGTGTTAGAGCGTCCGAAAGACATAACACCGAAAAAATAAAACAACAATTGATAGAAGTTTATAAAGAGATTTTATCTTTAAGCAATTCAGTTGTAAAAAAACTTAGTGTAGAAAAAACGATATAGATAGTTATAACCAAATAAATAAAATTTGGATGTGAAATAAGATAGACTAAAATGTTATATAAATGGGCTCCTAAAATAATATTCATCTTCTTTATTGTATTGCAGGTTCTGTCCGAGAACAAAGAATACTTCAAGATGTTCCATGGAAAAATGCCAAGGATACCTTTTGACTATTTTCAATTTGCAATTCTTTCAACAATCGGGGCATTTGTATTTTTTTACTTATCAAAAAACAAAGAGATAAAAGAAAAATTTTCTAAACTTGTAAACAAAAATATCAGGCTGAACAACATTGTTCTGTTTTTCATTTTCTTTTATTGCATCTACCAGGGTGTGCTGATTAACTGGCTTGCAAAAAATGAAACAGGAATGGTTATACAGGAAGTAGTTTTAAAAAATCTTCCGCGTCAGATTTTCATGATCATACCTTTCTTTTATTTCTTTGTTCTTCCTTCATTAAAAGATAGTACTATGGCAATTAAGTGGGTTAATATATCAAGTATTTTTCTGCTCGGAATAATTTTTATAAATTTTACAATCATTGGTGATGTGCAGCACACCGATGAAGGAACACTGAGACTGGCAACCGGTGAAGTGGCTGTTATCTTCACTTTTACTCTTGTTACAAGTATGGGATACTTTTCCGGTTTCAAAAATAATTTTGTTCTAATTGGAACTGCATTGCTTGGGATAATTTCTGCGAACCATAAATCCGGCTACCTTGCCGTTGCGCTGGTTGGTTTTATCAATATGTTCAATGTTAAAATAAAAAATCAAAAACTTCAGAAACTTTCCATTACGTTTGCAATCCTTATGATTGTGGCAATACCACTTTCTCAGACAGAAAAATTTTCAAAACTTCTTGATACATTCCTGATATCACTTAGTGCATCAACTGATTTTGAAAGTGAAGCGGTGCGGTTACGAAAAGAACGATGGGAAAGAGCCTGGGAGACTTTTGAAGCTAAACCAGTTAATGGGACAATGGTACACGACAGGCACTATCTATATAGCTTTGCTGATTCACATACGCCGCACAATTTTATTTATTCAATTCTTGCAAGCCAGGGTGCAGTTGGGTTTGGAACAATAATACTGATCCTTGGAAGCACTTTCTGGATTGTGTTTAAAAACAGAGGGGACAGAATCACCTGGCAGATGTTCCTTTTGATTATGTTCTATTTATTTTATGCTTATGCAAATGTGGTTTTCTTTAATGAGGTTTGTTATTTCATGCTTCCGTTCTGCATTGCTATGATACTACACAGGAATAAACTACTGGGGGACTTTGAACACTTCGATGAAATAGTCTCAGAAGTTGTTAATGCAAGGATAAACGGTGTAAAAGTGGAAGAATTTAATTCTCTTGATGAAGACTATCAGTACCTGGGACAAAACAGTATTACCAACAAAGGTGAAACAAATTATGAGGGTATTGCCGAATGGTTAGTTTATAAATATGAATCTGTCGGCGAATCACTCTCTTTGGATAGAGCAATTGAACATCTCAAAGAAAAAATTGTGATTGAAAGAGTAAACCCAGCACCTGCTTTTTCTCTTAACTAGAAACCCATAAATTTGAATTAAACAAATACAAAAATTTTATGATGGAAAAGAAAGCACTAATTATAGGTATCTCCGGACAAGACGGCGCTTATCTCTCGCAATTATTATTAAATGAAGGTTATGTAGTTCATGGTACATCTCGTGATGCTGAACTATCTTCGTTCAGT
This sequence comes from Bacteroidota bacterium, assembly GCA_023453665.1. GTDB lineage: Bacteria > Bacteroidota > Ignavibacteria > Ignavibacteriales > Ignavibacteriaceae. The sequence continues at coordinate 4,967 of JAEXTA010000231.1, forward strand.
TCGCTGAAAGCGTTAAACATTTTTGATAAAGTACATTTACATTCCATGTCATCAATCGACTTCAGAAGTGTGATGCAGGTTATTCTTGAAGTTCAACCATCAGAAGTTTATAACCTTGCCGGACAAAGTTCAGTTGGATTGTCATTTGCACAACCGGTTGAGACACTTGATAGTATTAGTTTAGGCACACTGAACATACTTGAAGTAATCCGATTTCATAAACTACCGATTAAGTTTTACAACGCATCTTCAAGTGAATGTTTTGGCGATACTCATGGCAAAGCAGCAGATGAAACAACACCATTTCATCCCCGCAGTCCTTACGCAGTAGCTAAATCAGCAGCCTTCTGGCAGGTTGCCAATTACAGGGAAGCTTACAATCTATTTGCATGCTCTGGTTTACTATTTAATCATGAATCACCACTTCGACCTTTAAGATTCGTTACAAGAAAAATTATTAATTCTGCCTGCAGGATTGCTCAGACTAAAACCGGAATATTAAAACTAGGTAATGTTAATATTAAGCGTGACTGGGGTTGGGCTCCTGAATATGCTAAAGCAATGTATCTGATGCTTCAGCAGGATAAGCCGGAAGATTATGTTATAGCAACAGGCAAATCTATTTCATTAGAAGAGTTCGTTAAATTAACTTTTGATTATTTCAACCTTGACTATAAAAATCACGTTGAAATAGACAGTTCAATATACCGGCCGACCGATATTCCATTCGGACTTGGTAATCCATCCAAAGCTGCTGCAAAGCTAAACTGGAAAGTAAAATATTTTGTTGAAGACGTTATTAAAATGATGATTGAACACGAGCTTGAATCATTAAAGAAAAACTGAACCATCAATAATATTTTCTAATCGATAACTTATCCATGAATAAATTTCCCAAAGTATTAATGATTGGCGAATGTTTTAACAACAGAACAGGCGCAGGTATTACTATGAGCAATTTATTCAGAGGATGGGAAAAAGATAATTTAGCAGTAGTAACAGAGTTTATTGATAATGCTGATGCGTCAGTAACTGATAACTACTATTTAATAGGTGGACAAGAAAAAGTAAGACCCTGGCCATTCAATTATTTTCGTGTCACTTCTCAGTCGGGACCGTTAAAACTAAAGACAGAAACTAAAATTAAATCTGTAACATTTGATGAAGAAAAAACAACTGCGATAGTAAAGTTATATTTAACATTGAATTTATTGGCCGGAAAGGTATTCTCATTTTTTGGTTTCTATCATTTTATCTACAAGTATTCAGTTTCAAATAAACTTTTGAAATTTATTAATGATTTCAAACCTGACATAATTTATTCTCACCTGCATTATCTTGAGTTTATGCTGTTTGTTCAACAGATACATTTTAAAACTAAAATACCTCTGGTCATTCATATGATGGATGACTGGTTAAGAGAAGTGGAACCAACCGGACTTTTCAAAAAATACTGGCAGAATAAAACAGAAAGAGTTTTTCAGGAAGTAGCATCAAATGCTTCTGTAAGGTTAAGCATTTGTGATGCAATGTCTGAAGATTATAAAAGAAGATATGGTTTTGATTTCGTCCCATTTCATAATCCTGTTGAAACAGAAACATGGATGAAACATTCAAAGAATGAATGGTCTTATGAAAAACCGTTCACAATTTTATATGCAGGAAGGATTGGGATTGGTACATTAAACTCCGTAATTGATATTGCTGATGCGGTTGAAAAACTTAACAAAGAAGGTTTACAGATCAGTTTTGAAATTCAAACAAGGACCAACAATAAGAAATTCAGTGAAGCAATTAAAGAATATAAATCTGTAAAACTTGTTCCCACACTCGATTATGAAAGACTTCCTGAAAAATTTTCATCCGTTGATCTGCTTGTTCTGCCGATGGATTTTGATAATAAGAGTTTAAAGTACATCTGGCTATCAATGCCTACAAAAGTTTCGGAGTATCTATCAACAGGAACACCCATACTTGTTTATGCACATCCGGATACGGCGTTAGCGCGTTATGCTTTAGATAAAAAATGGGCTGAGGTTGTCACCGAACAAAATCAAAATAAACTATCGGAATCTATAAAGAAAATTTATACTGAAGAAAACCTCCGCAGAAAACTTGGTGAACAAAGTAAATCTCTCGCACAAAATTTTCACGACGCAAAAATTGTAAGAGAAAAGTTCAGAGAACAATTAAGCTTTTCGCGTAAGTTAAAACAAACAGAAGTTTCCGCTACCATTCAATAAATAAATTATGAAACAAAAAAAGATACTCATACTAAGTCCGCTTAGTATCTTTCCTAAAATAATGGCGAGCCAGGAAAGAACATACAGGATAGCAGAAAGATTGAGCAAAGATCATATTGTTGACATTGCTGCAATAATCAGAAATGAAAAGGAACTCATTGAATCGAACGAAAAACTGAAATCAGTCTGCAATAAGTTTTATCCTGTTCATGCTGTAAATCCCTCGAATGACAATTTTAAACGGAAACTTTATGGAATAAAATTTCTGATCAGCAACAAACTGAAGAAAATTCCCGAAGACTACTTTTACAGCACACAAAAACCGTATATAAAATTTCTTGCCGAAATTATAGCGGCAAACAAATATGATATAGTACATGCAGAATACTGGTTTATGGCAGAAGTATTCAGGTATATCAATCCTTATACGTTTAAAGTAATTGATACCGTTGATGTACTGTTTGATAAAAAACGTCAGTCATTTGAAAATCAATTCGGGAAAAATATTCCCGCTTCTAAACAAAAAGAACTTCAGAAATACAAAAACATGGAACTGGAGAACCTGGAACTTGCAGATCTTTTAATTTCAATTTCTGAAGTTGATAACGATGTCTTCAAAGAGTATAAGATTACAGGTAAAAAAATTGTTATTCCAATCGGTCAGCCTGTTGATCATTTTTCTGATTACGCAAAAACAGATGATGGAAAAACAATTCTGTTTTATGGGAGTATGGGCGGACATGAAAATATAGATGCATTCTTCCGGTTCTGGAATGAAATTTATCCTTCAGTAAAAGAAAAAGTACCTGATGTTAAAATTAATATCGTAGGTGCTAATCCACCCGATTCAATAAAAGCATTAACAAAAAATAAAAATGTTTCAGTTACAGGATTCGTTCAGGATGTAAGACCTCATCTTGCAAAATCAAGTTTGCTTATGGTACCATTAAATGTTGCGGCAGGCTTCAGAGGCAGAGTTGTAGATGTTATGGCAATGAGTATTCCAGTGGTTGGGACTCCGAAAGCCCTTAACTGTGTTGGCATTTCAAACGGAGTTGAGGGATTTATTTCTGATAACAATAAAGAACTCGCCCAAAACACTATTCAATTACTAACTGATAGTTCTATGCGAACAAAAATGGGTAATGCCGCATTTCAATTTGTTAAAGAACATTTATCAGTTGAAGCAACTTACGGTAAGTTGTCAGAATACTACGGCAGTATTGAAGTTAAATAGTATCCCAACCTCTTTTCTTAAATCAGCCTGATGCAGAAAAAGATAAAAGTATTAATGTTTATTGATGCGTTAGTCGCCGGAGGTAAAGAACGTCGGTTGATAGAACTGCTGAAAGGTTTTGGAGCGAATGAGAATATTGAATGTGAAGTTGCAGTAATGCATAAAGAAATTCATTATGAAGAGATTCATTCACTCAACGTTAAGATTCATTTTCTTTTAAGAAAAATTAAAAAGGACCCATTAATATTTTTCAGGTTGGCATTTCTTTGTTTGAAAATAAAACCTGATATCATACACGTATGGGACCCGATGACTGCATTTTATGCCAGTCCGGTTGCTTTCTTATTAAGAATAAAATTAATCAACTCAATGATTACGCATGCCTCACCTGGTGAATATGCTGCAATGAAAACTCGCACAACAGTATTTCATTTCTTCTGTGATATTATGCTGGCAAATTCTCACGCCGGGTTGAAAGTTCATAACATAACTTCATCAAAAGGAAGAGTAATTCACAACGGTTTTAATTTTAATCGTACTGAAAAGTTAGAAGACATTCAGAAAATTAAAAATCAATTCAGCTTGAATGATAAAAAGATCGTAGGAATGGTAGCGGCATTTTCAGCATTCAAAGATTATAAAACTTTTATCAAAGCCGCTAATGTTGTTCTTGAAAAAAGAAATGATGTGCTTTTTGTTTGTGTAGGTGATGGACCAAAATTAAATGAATGTAAATCTATAGTTCAAAAAAATAATTCTGATAAAATTATTTTTACAGGTAAACAAAAGAACGTTGAAAACATAATTAATGTTTTTGACATAGGCGTTCTGTCAACATTTAATGAAGGCATATCAAATTCCATAATGGAATATATGGCATTATCCAAACCTGTTGTTGTTACTGAAGGCGGAGGTTCTTCAGAAATTGTTGAACAAAACGTAACAGGCTATTTAGTTAAACAAGGTAGTGAAACTGAAATGGCGGAAAAAATATTGTTTCTCCTTGAAAATTCAGAAACAGCAAAATCTATGGGCTTAAAGGGCAGAACAAAATTGGGGGAAGAATTTAATCTTAGCAGAATGGTTAATGAAACATTCTCTGTTTATTCTGAAGTACTATCATAAAATATTCTAAACAGGAACTATTGTTGTTACTATGAATCCGGAATACATAAAATTTTTAAGATGCCCCAAAACAAATAACAAACTTATAATTGAAGAACCATACTATGAAAATAATCGGATTAAAAGCGGAACACTTGTCGAAAATGTGAGCGGGAATAAATATCCCATCATTAATTTCATACCGAGATTTGTTCCATCCGACAACTATGCAAATAATTTTGGGTTTGAATGGAATCTTCATTCAAATACACAGTATGACTCATATTCATTACTTGGTGTTTCAAAAAAAAGATTTGAAGAAGAAACAAAGTGGCCCAAAAATTTAAAAGGAGAAGTAATACTTGAAGTTGGCAGCGGCTCAGGCAGATTCACAACTATTGCGGCCGAGTCAAATGCTTTGATAATTTCGATTGATTACTCAAATGCAGTTGAAGCAAACTATAAATCAAACGGTTCAAAGGATAATGTCTTTATCATCCAGGCAAGTGTTTATGAAATGCCGTTTGAAAAAAAAACATTCGACCGAGCATTTTGTTTTGGCGTACTTCAACATACTCCCAATCCCCAAAATTCATTTTTTGAAATTCTGAAATTTATTAAATCCGGTGGTGCAGTAGCATCTGATATTTATTTGTGGAGTTTTACCAGACGGTACTTCAATATTGGCTTTTATATCAGGCCACTTGTAAGAAATGTTAAACCCGAAAAGTTATATGCTGTTTCTAAAAAGTATATCGATATAATGTGGCCTCTTGCAAGAGTGTTAAGAAAGATTCCTGTCATTGGCTGGAGATTAAACTGGAAGCTGATGATTGCAGATCATTCAACAATGCTGCCCGATGCAGATGATAAAACTCTTAAAGAATGGGCATATCTTGATACGTTTGATTTTCTTTCACCGAGATATGATTTACCTGAAACAGTAAAAAGTTTTAGAAAATGGCATGAAGAAGCCGGACTTAAAAATATTGAAGTTCACAAAGGCTATAATGGTGTTGAAGGAAGAGGGATAATTCCATGAATAAATTTTTGTTATAAACAACTTCCAACTCTCATAAAAAATAGTTTAATGCAGGGGAATTCAAAATGAAAATTCTGATGTTCATCGACGGTTTAGCTATGGGCGGTAAAGAACGAAGAATGGTTGAACTTGTTAAAGGGTTATCAAAGAATAAAGAAATCAATTGTGCTGTTGCATTGATGAATCATGATGTTTACTACAAAGAAATTTTTGGATTGAATGTCCCGGTTTATTTCTTGATCCGTAAGATCAGGAAAGATCCTGTTATTTTTTTGAAACTGCTTCTAATATGTAAAAGATTTAAACCTGATATAATTCATGTGTGGGATTCTATGACTGCTCTATATGCTTCATCAATTGCTCACACTCTTGGCATCAAATTAATAAATGCCATGATAACAGAAGCCCCGTTGCATCTTGATGAACCAACTATCAAAAGAACAAAATTTTCTGCACGGTTTTCTGACATTATGCTTTCTAATTCAGAAGCAGGATTAAGGTCATATCATATCTCTGAAGAAAAGGGACGATTTATACATAATGGATTCGCCGGCGAAAGGACAAGAAATATCGATGACCCGGGAGCAGTAAAAATAAAAAATGATATCAAAGAAAAATTTGTAGTTGGAATTGTCGGGGCTTTACAGGAGAGAAAAGACCATAAAGTGTTTATCAAATCAGCAATTAGTATAATTAGCAGGAGAGTCGATGTTGTATTCCTTATTGTTGGAGATGGACCGCTACGAACTGAACTTGAAAATTCTGTTCCTTTGGAAATGAAATCAAAAATCAAATTCCTTGGACTTCAATCCGAAACTGAATCTTTAATAAATATATTTGATATAGGTATTCTTACTACTAATCAAAAAGTTCATGGTGAAGGAATTTCAAATTCTATACTTGAGTATATGGCGTTATGTAAACCGGTTATTGCAACCAACGGCGGAGGGACGCCGGAAATAGTTGATGACGGAGTAACAGGATTTCTTGTTGATGAAGATTCTTCAGAGCAATTGACGGAAAAGATTGAAATACTTCTGGATAAACCTGAGCTAAGAAAAAGTATGGGTGAAGCCGGCATGAAAAAAGTAAAGAGTGAATTCAGTATTGAACAAATGGTTAACAAAACAATAGAACTTTATAAAGAAGTGCTAAACTGATATGTGTGGAATAACAGGCTATATTCATTTCGATAAGAACAGAACAGTATCATCTGAAAAGATTAAAAGGATGGCGGATGTCATTGCTCATCGCGGACCGGATGGTGAAGGATTTTACTGCAAAAATAATTTAGCACTCGGTCACAGGCGACTTTCAATCATCGATTTAAAAACAGGCGACCAGCCAATATTTAATGATGACAGAACTATATCTATTATCTTCAACGGAGAGATATACAATTACATTGAACTGAGAGAAGAATTAAAAACTCACGGAAAAGTCTTTCACACAGATTCTGATACTGAAGTAATAATTAAAGCGTATGAAAAATGGGGACTGGAATTCCAATCAAAGTTAAATGGTATGTGGGCTTTTGCTTTATGGGATGAGAAAGAGAAAGCACTTTTACTTTCACGTGATCGTATGGGCGAAAAGCCTATGTTCTATTCAATTCACGACAACACACTTGTATTTGGTTCTGAAATAAAATGTTTGCTTACTTATGGAATTCCCGGAGAAAAACGTTTTGATCTGATTGAAATGTACCTGAACCTTTCATACATACCTGCACCGGATACTTTTTATAAAAATATTTTTAAGCTTCATCCTGCAAATTACCTACTGGTTAAAGATGGAAAATTCGAAGAACATTCATACTGGGAACTTCCGGATATAAATGAGCAAGACTTGCTTACCGACACGAAAGCGATTCATAAAAACTTTGAAGAACTTTTCGATGACTCCGTAAAAATCCGCATGCGAAGCGATGTTCCGTTCGGTGCATTTTTAAGCGGCGGACTTGACTCAGCAAGTATAGTTTCTTCAATGGCTAAGATAAGCAGTTATCCTGTTCAAACATTTACAATAGGATTCGACGATAAACATTTCGATGAACGCGGACTTGCAAAAGAAGTCGCAGAGAAATTTAAAACTGATCACAATGAATATCTCGTATCACCTGATTCATTTGATGAAGCATTACAAAAAGTTATTCATCATTATGATGAACCTTTTGGGGATCCATCTGCAATACCAACGGGATATGTATCACGAGCCGCAAGACAAAAAGTAAAAATGGTTTTAACCGGTGACGGCGGCGATGAAGTCCTTTCAGGTTATACTGCTTACCAGGGAACAAAATTTTCTGATAAGTACAAATCATATCCGTCGTTTGTAAGAAGCGGACTGCCTTCATTCATTAAGCTTATTTCAAAACCTGTTTCAGGTAACATAAGATATAAAGCAAACAGAGTGGTTAATGTTCTTGAGTCATCCAATATGGATTTTCTTGACAGGACAATTTATAAATCATTGCCTTCAGGATTGGATTTGAAAAATCTGCTGGAACCTCTTTCAGTACCTCAGAAAAGTATTACAGATTTTTATAAAGAGTTTCTTGCAAAGTGCCGATTCAGAGATGATTTTTACAAACTGATGTTTCTCCAGTTAAAATCTTCTTTACCTGATGATATGCTTACAAAAGTTGACAGGATGAGTATGGCGTATTCACTTGAAACGAGAGTTCCGTTTCTTGATCATCGTATTGTTGAACTTCTTTACCGGGTTCATAAAGATATTAAGATGGAAGGTTATGAAAGAAAAAGTGTTTTAAGAAATACGGTTGCCAAAAGACTTCCGGTGAGCTTGTTAAACGCACCCAAAAAAGGTTTCAGCGTCCCGTTGCGTCAATGGTTTAAAGGCAGTGGATTCGATTCGTACTTAAACGCGCTTTCACAAAACAGTAAAGATGTTTTCCACAATTCATATCTGAACAGCATTCTGGAAAAAAATAAAAATGCTGAAGGCGATTATGGAAACTTTATCTGGTCGTTATTCGTACTTAAAAAATTTCTTTAACATGATGGAGATTTTATTTTGAACTTTCTTGTAACCGGCGGCGCCGGATTTATTGGTTCGCATCTTATAAATAAAATAATAAGTGAACCAGGAAATTTTATTGTCTGCCTTGATAACTTCGATGAGTTTTATAACCCCGAAATAAAAAGAAAAAACATAAGTTCTTTTTTGAACAAAAATAATTTTGAACTTGTTGAAGGCGATATACGTGACAGAAATATTGTCGAAAGCATTTTTAAAAAAAATAAGATAGATATTGTGGTTCACCTTGCTGCCAGAGCTGGGGTTCGTCCTTCATTAAAACTTCCTGCACTTTATTTTGATGTTAATGTAAACGGAACAATAAATATTCTTGAAGTAATGAGAGTGAACAATTGCACTAAAATGGTTTTTGCATCCTCATCATCTGTTTATGGCAACAATGAAAAAATTCCTTTTTCAGAAAATGATAATGTTGATTATCCTATTTCACCTTACGCAGCTTCTAAAAAAGCAGGCGAACTTGTTTGTCATACATTTAATCATCTTTATGGATTTGATATAACCTGCCTGAGATTTTTTACTGTGTACGGTCCGGGTCAGCGTCCCGAAATGGCTATTCATCAGTTTGCAAAAAATATTTTAGATGAAAAGCCGATCAACGTTTTTGGTGATGGTTCGACAAAAAGAGACTATACTTTTATAGATGACATTATTCAGGGAGTTACGGCTTCAATAAATAATCTTGGGGGTTACAACATTTATAATCTTGGTGAATCCAAAACGATTGAGTTAATTGAATTAATAAAACTTATTGAAAAGCATATCGGTAAAAAAGCAATCTTAAATTATCTGCCCGAACAGCCCGGTGATGTTAAACTTACTTTCTCCGATGTTACAAAAGCTAGGAACGAACTTGCTTACAATCCTGTTACATCAATGGATGAAGGAATTAAAAAATTTGTAGATTGGTTGCGTAAAAATTAATTGATATGAAAATAGTTATAGTTAATTACAGGTATTTCATTTCTGGCGGCCCTGAACGGTACATGTTCAATCTTAAAGAACTATTGGAACAGCACGGACATCATATCATTCCATTTTCAATCAGGTACGCAAAAAATCAAAAATCAGAGTATGAAAAATATTTCGTTCAGCCGCTCTCAAGTGAAAATGAAGTTTATTTCAGGGATCAATCGTGGACAATTAAAAGTTTTTATAAAACAATTGAACGTGCATTTTATTCACCCGAAGTTTACAAGAATTTTGTCCACCTGATAAATGATACAAAACCCGATTTTGCAATTGTACTTCACTATGGGAGAAAATTATCTCCCGCAGTCATCAGTGCTTTGCATGATACTAAAATTCCCTTTGTTGTACGGCTTTCAGATTTCGGGATGGTCTGTGCAAACTCACACATGCTTCGTAATGAAGAAGTTTGTGAAATCTGTGTGAAAGGAAACCGGTTTAACAGCGTCAAACATAAGTGTGTGCAGGATTCGCTCGGCGCTTCTCTTGTAGATTATGCCGCGTCAAGATTTCAATCAATTGCCGGATTTAATGACAAAGTAAAATACTATGTTGTCCCCAGCAGGTTTACAAGAAGTAAAATGATTGAAGCAGGTTACGATGAACAAAAGTTTATTCACGTTCCGACATTCGTTAAGACTAACGGAAAAATTTCGATGGAAAGAAAAAAGCAAATACTTTTCGTTGGAAGAATAGAAAAAACAAAAGGCGTTCATGTACTTCTTGATGCTGTAAAAATTCTTCAGAAAGAAAATAACATGAACTTTGACTGCATACTTGCAGGGTTTGGTTCTGAAGATTATGTCAACGAGCAAAAAAAGTTTATTGAAGAAAATGAACTGAAGAATATTCAATTCACCGGTTACATCGAAAAAAATAAAATTGATGAACTTATAAGTGAATCGCTTTTTACGGTGTCACCATCCATCTGGTATGATAATATGCCGAACTCAGTTTTGGAAAGTCTTGCTCTTGGAACTCCGGTTATCGCTTCAGATCATGGTTCTTTTACGGAGTTAATTGATCATGAAAAAACCGGGTTATTATTCAAACCGGGGGACTCAAATGATCTTGCGGAAAAAATGAAAACATTATTAAGTGATACTTCATTAAGTTTAGCATTAGGAAAAAATGCTTTTGAACGTGCAAGTGATTATCATTCAGGTGAACGGCACTACAAAAGTTTGATGGAAATCTATAACAGACTAACCGGAAAAAATTAAAATGAAAAAAATATACATCGCCGGATGCGGCGGTATGCTTGGAGAAGCTTTTTATAAACAATTCAAATCAGACTTTGAACTGAAGTGTACTGATATTGACGTAAACGAAGAATGGCTTACGTACCTTGATTTCAGGGACTTGAATGCTTACAAAGAAGATGTTAAAAAATTCAAACCGGATTATCTTTTTCACCTTGGTGCGTTCACTGATCTTGAATATTGTGAACTTCATCCAGATGAAACTTATGTAACAAACACACTTTCAGTAGAGAATGCGGTTTATATTTCCAATGAAATGAACATTCCACTTTTGTATATAAGTACAGCAGGAATATTCGATGGCAACAAAGAATTGTACGATGACTGGGATTTGCCAAATCCACTTGGACATTATGCACGCTCAAAATATGCAGGTGAGTTGTATGTTAAAGAAAATTCACCAAGACATTTAGTTTGCCGCGCAGGATGGATGATGGGCTCGGGTCCGAAAAAGGATAAGAAGTTCATTCAGAAACTTATGAAGCAAATTAAAGATGGAAAAAAAGAACTGAAAATTGTTAATGATAAATTAGGTACTCCGACCTACACACATGATTTTGCAAAGAATGTTAAACTTCTTCTTGAAAAAGAATACTGGGGATTATACAATATGGTGTGCGGCGGTGAAACCGGAAGATTAGAAGTTGCACAAAAATTAATTTCACTGCTCAAACTTGATAATGAAATTAAAATCACTCCCGTTGATTCAGAATATTTTAAGAAGGAATATTTTGCCGAAAGACCTCCCTGCGAAAGACTTATCAACAAAAAGCTTTCTTTGAGAGGTGTGAATATTATGCGTCAATGGGAAACAGCGTTGGAAGAATATTTAAAAGACTATTACAAAGGTTATTTGTAAATGAAAATACTTGTAACCGGTGCAGCAGGTATGCTTGCTGCTGAAGTTGTTCCGGAATTAAAATCCAAAGGTCATACAGTAATTGAAACTGATATTAATCTTCGGCTGCCTTCGATAGAAAAGCTTGATTTCACAGACATTAAATCAGTTGAAGAAATTATTAAAAAAAATAAACCTGATTTTATTTTTCATCTTGCAGCATTAACTGATGTTGATCTGTGCGAAAAGGATCCTGATCTTGCTTACAGAGTAAATTTCATTGGCACAGAAAACATTGCCCTGATGTGTCATAAGTATGATATACCGTTATTGTACATTAGTACTGGTGGTGTATTCAATGGACAAAAGCCTTCTCCTTGTACTGAGTTTGATATACCTGATCCTGTAAATAAATATGCGGATTCAAAACTAAGAGGTGAAACCATTATTCAAAACCTGCTGACAAAATATTTTATACTTCGTGCAGGCTGGATGATTGGAGGGGGAGACATCGATAAAAAATTTGTCTTTAAAATTGTTCAGCAGCTTAAAGAAGGAAAAACCGAGTTAAATGTTGTGAATGATAAATTCGGCAGTCCATGTTTTACTTTTGATTTTGCAAAACAAATTCTGCCGGTAATTGAATCAGGCAGATATGGAATTTATCATATTGCAAATGGCGGAATGGTTTCAAGATACGAAATAGCTTCAAAGATTGTTGAACTGATGAAACTCTCTGATAAAGTTAAAATCAATCCAATCAACTCAGCGCAATTTCCATTACCTGCACCAAGAGCAAGATCAGAAGCAATTGAAAATTATAAACTAAAACTTCTTGGAATTAATTTAATGCCTGCCTGGCAGTCATCACTTGAAAGGTACTTAACAGAAAATTATGAATAATCCGGTTTATAGAATTGCAATATTTGGGATAAGATCAATACCTCCAAGAGCAGGCTCAGCAGGTGCAGATACAAGTGCTACTGAATATTATACAAGGTTTGTTGAGCGCGGACATAAAGTGACTTGCTACAACAGAGTATATAAAAATGATACCGGTTTACTGAATGAATATAAGGGTATCAAACTCATTAATATGAAAACAATAAATGTTGCCGGGTTTGATTCTCTTTATCATTCCTTCAAAGCTACGTTTCATATAATTTTTAAAAACACTGCTGACATTGTTGAAATAGGAAATGGGGGAAACAGTATCTGGGCCTTGTTCCTTAGAATGTTCGGGAAAAAAGTTTTCGTGTTCCAGGATGGTGTTGACTGGATGAGAGATAAATGGCCATGGTATGGCAAACTGTTTTTATATTTCTCGGCGTACCTTACTGCTAAACTTCCCAACAGGGTTATCTTTGACAATGTTTATGCAAAAGAATTGTTTGAAAAAAAATTCAAAAAGGAATTTGACTTCAACACTTATGGAAGTGAGATAAGAGATTTTGTTGAGAGTGATGAAATATGTCACAAGCTCGGTTTAACTCCGGGTGAATATTTCCTGTTTGTCGGAAGATTTATTCCGGACAAAGGTCTGCACTATCTTATACCTGCATTTGAAAAACTTAAGACAAATAAAAAACTCGTTCTTGTTGGCGGGTCACCAAATCCATCTGAATATGAAATTATGCTGAAGAGTACCAAAGATCCGAGAATAATTTTCCCCGGATATATTTATGGTAATGATACAATGAATCTTATGAAGCACGCGTATTTGTATATTCAACCATCTGATATTGAAGGATTATCTCCCGTGATACTTCAGGTGATGGGAATTGGGGCTCCTTTACTTTGCAGTGATATCCAGGAGAATACTTTTGTTGTGGGTGATACTGCTTTAACTTTCAAAAAGTCTGATTCAGAATCACTTCATCAAAAACTTCAATATGCTTTAGAAAATCCTGATGAATTAAAAAAACTTGTAGTCAAAGCCAATCATAGAGTTCATGAAAATTTTTCCTGGGATAAAGTGATCGACGAACACTTAAAGCTTATTGCCAACACATGACCAAGGGTGTTTAAACATTTTACACTTCAATAAACACGGGCGTATTTTCCATCCAATAATATGTTGCCAATTTACTGTTGTATTTTGGAGCAATCTCTGTTTTTATTCTCAATTTCAAATAATTTTTCTTTTTAATACTGTGGAATAAATCCGTTTTAGTTGAATTCTGCTGGCATAAACTTTGGCTATTAAGTGGTTAATTCAAAGCGTGACTTTCTAAGAAGGTCAATAATATTTCTCCATAAGTAATTGAACATTTTTTAAATCACAGTGTCTAAAAGACCGGAACCAATTATTTGAAATGAAAGTAAAAAGTCATCGATTTTAAATGACACTTAGATTATATTGGAAACAATCATCACAAAACTTTTCTTGAGGGATATCCTAATGTTGAACAAATTTTTACTTTTTACTTTATGGATGGTTATCGGAATTGGTTCTCTTTACTCACAGGAAGATAAGGGAAGAAAAGATATTCAAATCGGTTTGGGTACATCAGATGGTACACGCTCCTTTGGCGGTGCTTATTATGATTTTTCTGATGGTGAAACTGTAAATATTAAAGTTTCAGTTTGGGGTAACGTAAGAAATCCAGGCCGGTACGTTATTCCTGTCTATACAACTATGCTGGACCTCATATCACTTGCCGGCGGACCAACAGAAGCGGCTGATCTTGATGATTTAAGATTATACCGCACACCGCAAACAGGTGAACCCCAGTTATTAAAATTCAGATATGATGACCTGATTGATGGCGATCAGTTAATAAAAAATCGTAATGTGCCTAAACTGGAACCCAGTGATGTGTTACTGGTTCCCGGATCACCACCAATGTATTTCCGGGATTGGCTATCATTAACGATGTCAGTTGTATCGATGATTTTATCTACGGTTGTTTTAGTAATAGGATTTAACACAAGAAATTGATGAACAAGGATTAATTGAATGGAACAATTTAAGTTTAAACCACAAACAAAATCAGAAGGTAACAAGATTAAAGAACTACTTAATCTTGCACGTATTAATAAAGTCCCGATAATTATCATCAGTCTTACTGTATTTGCTGCATCGATAATTTATGCAATGGTTGCCCAAAACATTTACAATGCAAAAACAGCACTGAGAATATCAAAACCACAAACAAACATTATTCAGGGTCCGCTTGTTCAGGATATTTCTGAATACACAGGAAACCTGGTTGCAAATCAGATCGAAACTCTAAAAAGCGGAACGATCAGGGAGAAAGTTATAGATGAACTAATCGATTCATTTAAAGTCGCAAAGAATAAGGACAAGTTTTATCTAATTTTGAATAAAGATTCTTTTGGTAAACTGGAATACTCACTCAAACCTTATTCGCTAATAATGGAAACACTGGGGCAGAAAGTTTATATAAGTCAGAAACGAAATCTTGATGTTATAGAAATTGATGTTGAATCACCCTCACCTTATGAAGCCGCATTAATCGCAAATCTTTATGCTAAAGCATATACTGAATTTAATCTCGCTGAAAACCGCCAGAATTTTACAAGCGTAAGAACAATTCTGGAGAAACAACTTTCAGAAAAACAGACTGAACTTCAATTAGCCGAGGATAACAAAAAGAATTATCAATATGCCGGCGGAACCCTCGATCTTGATGCACAAACCCGTTCGCTTCTTTCCCAGCTTCAAAGTCTGGAAGGTGAAAGAAATACGGTTTACATAAACATGCTGCAGGTAAAAGAAACATGGATTCAATATAAAAATGAACTTGCAAGAAAAGATCCTTCACTATCATCATACCTGGAGAACAAAGCATCTGAACCTTACCTGTTATCAATGCAGGAGCAAATTGCAAAACTTGAGGCTCAAAGAGATTTTGCATTACTGAATAACAGAGAACTAAACAATAATTCTCCCGCGATAAAAGATTATAACTCCAAAATAGGTGAGTTAAAAAACCGGTTAGCAAAAAGTATTGAAGAATATCAGAAGGGTATAGCCGCAGCAAGCCCTGATGAAATAAAATCTCTTACACAAAAAATCTTTGAAGAGGAGGTAAGGTATAAATCACTGCTTGCCTCTTATAACCAGTTGAATGAAGTTATAAAATCTAATGAAGCAAAAATTGATAAACTGCCGGCAAAAACAGTTGATCTTGCGCGGCTTGAACGCGAAAGGTCTTCAGTTGAACAACTTTATACTGCACTTCAGCAGAAGTACCAGGAAGCACTGATCAATGAACAGTCAACAGCCGGTAATGTATTTATTGTAGCAGTTGCTGAACCACCTTTACTTCCTTCAAAACCAAACAGGAAAATGATAATAGCAATGGGATTATTCCTGGGGCTTGGTCTTGGATTCGGTTTTGTTTATGTAAGGAATATGTTCGACAGGACTGTTAAAACACCTGAAGATATTGAACAACGTGATGTAAGAATTTTAGGCTGGATACCCAAAATCAAATTTGAAGATAAAAATGGTCAGAAAGATTCAGAACTGATAGCAATAAAACAGGCTAACTCAATTCCAGGTGAAGCATTCAGAACATTACGTTCGCGACTTCAACTTCTTGATCTTAAAAAAGATGTTAAAACTATTCTGATAACCTCTTCAGCACCGAAAGAAGGTAAAACACTTTTGTCAAGTAATATTGCAGCAAGTTTTGCGCTGGCAAATAAGAAGACAATTATAATTGATTGTGATTTGCGTATCCCAAGGCTGCACGTTGTGTTCAATGAAAAACGAACTCCGGGTTTAACGGATTATTTTACGCGCAAAACTTCACTTGAAGAGATAATTAAAAAATCTGAAAATCCTTATCTTGATTTTATAACAGGAGGAACCCTGCCTCCTGATCCGGCAGAGGTAATTGGTTCGCCGCAAATGAAAAATTTTATTCAAAAACTGCGTACTGATTATGATATCGTTATAGTTGATTCACCGCCTATACTTGCAGTTGCTGATGCAGAAATTCTTTCAAGATTGGTGGACTTTTCTATTCTTGTTGTTACTGCCGAAACAACTGAGATTGAATCAATGCAGAGATCCGTTGAACTTATGAAGAGTCCGCAAGGCTCATTTATAGGGGTTATACTGAACAACTTTGATCATAAGCGAAGTGATAAACCATATTATAAATATTCTCACTATTATTATGGTGAATCAAAAACCAGTTAGAATTTTTAATAATAAACTTTTAAGGGTGAAGTTGATTTTTTGACTTCACCCTTTTTTATTTAATTCAATCAAAACAAATAAAATAAAGTCCTATTCTTAATCAGTATGAGTATTCAATTATTATATATATTTTCCATAAATTCAGATGTGAATCATTTTGATTACTACAACAAAGAGGAATGTTTTTAACAGGTAGGATTTCAGGAATCAAATGAAAAAATTATTTTTCTTACTGGTTTTGATTGTGTGTCATAACGTTTTATTAGCTCAGGCAAACCAGAGTTCAAACCATCCATATTCGGGTACACTTGCAGTTTCACTTAATGGCGGAATGACAATTGGAATAACCGACTACAAAGAAATAAAAATGGGCGGAACTTTAAATGGCATGGTAGAATATTTTTTTAACACATCATCCGATCATATTCTTAGTTTAAAACTATTCGCAGGTGGTCAGAATGTCTATGGTAAAGACTATCGCGGAATGCTTTACAGTAATGATGTGGGAAATTTTGAAATCCCGGAAATAATTTATTCCGATATGTACATTGCAGGGGGCGGAGGTACATATTCGTATTCACTCAACAATGTGGTTTTTCCATATATAGGTGCTGGACTCTCTTACATCAAATTCAGTCCCAAATTAGCTTCCGGTAATGTAACTCAGAATAATGTTGCCGGCCTATACAGTAAAAATGCATTATCCTGGGATATAGAAGCAGGTATGAGATTTCCTATTACTGAAAAAATTGGGTTACAATTTAATGGCAGCATTCATTTCTTAAATACGGATTATATTGACGATATAGCTGTTGGCATACACAATGATTTGTACTCTTCTTTCATGCTCGGTGTTTCGTATTCATTTTTTGGTGATAAAGATTCTGACAACGACGGCATTTATGATTCTGAAGATAATTGCCCGGAAGAACCTGAAGATTATGATGGATTTCAGGATTATGACGGTTGCCCTGATCCTGATAATGACCAGGATGGTATATCAGATATAAATGATAAATGTCCCGATGAAGCAGAGGATTTTGATAATTTTCAGGATGATGATGGTTGTCCTGATACTGATAATGATTGGGACAGAATAATTGACAGGTTTGATAAATGTCCCGATGAAGCAGAGGATTTTGATAATTTCCAGGATGATGATGGTTGTCCCGATTTAGATAACGATAGTGATGGGATTCCAGATTCACTTGATAAATGCCCTGAAGAAGCTGAAATTTTTAATGGTTTTCAGGACGACGATGGATGCCCGGATGTTGCACCACTTAGTGAAAGTACATTTGCACCAAAAGAAATATTGATAGACGGTGAAACTACTTTTGGAATCAACACATCCGAGATTTTACCTTCTGCTTTCGCGGAACTTGATAGGATTGTTACACTTTTAAAAAGTTACCCTGAAGCCAAGTGGAGAATTGAAGGACATATGGATAATCAGAACTCAACTGATTTCAGCAGAGTTATTTCACTTAAACGTGCAGAATCAATTCTGAATTATTTTATACTTAAAGGTTTGCCGTCATTCAAATTTGAAGTTATTGGAATGGGAGATAAATTTCCGATTGCCAATAACAATACTGAATTTGGAAGATCAAAAAACAGGAGAATAGAAATAGTCAGAATTAATTAACAACAGCAAAACTGATAATTACTTCTGTACCTTGTTTGTGTTCGCTGATTATTCTGAATGATCCGTTCATCAGGTTAGTGAGTTTATAGGCGACAGTAAGCCCTAACCCTGCGCCTTGAGTATTTTTAGTATAACCTGTTTCTGCCTGTACAAAGGGTTCCAATAACTTTTCAAGCTTGTTTGTTTCAATACCTATACCGGTATCCCTTACCGAAATATAAACACTTTTATTATCAGCATAAGAGCTTAAAACTATCTTTCCCTTTTCCGTAAATTTAATAGCATTATCAACCAGCGCTGTGACTACTCTTTCAAGTTTTACCCAGTCTGTTTCAATAAAAAATTCGGGTTGTGATTCCTCAAGAATAAATTCAATTTCTTTTTTACCAAGCTGATTTTTCATTTTATTGTGTACAGACCGCAAAACCTGGTTGCAGTTCAATCTCACCATATCAAGAGAAAATTCCCCTGATTCTATTTGTGAAAGTTCAACTGTGTTAGAAAAAATATTTAACACTCTTTTTAAAACTTCTTTAACTGAATAAATAACCTCTTTAAGATTTTCAAAATCATTATTAGAAATGTACTCTTCAATAATTTCCGAATAACCTGAAATTGCTGTATAAGGGGTTCTGATTTCATGTGAGAGATTATTCAGCAGTGAATTCCGCAGCTGATTTAGATAGTTTTCTTTTTCATAAAGTAATGCTATCTGTTTTTGTGCTGATGAATCAGGTGTAATCGATTGATTATTATTCTGAACCGATGGGTTAATAATTGACTGATCAATTTTTAATTCAGCTTCTTCACTGGTAAGTATATAAGTAGTTCCTTCATCTCCGCCAGACTGCACAATATTAAGATGCAGATCAACTGTTTTCATATCGCCGCAGTCCAGGAGGAATGTACACCTGTATTTCCAGTCCTGTTTTTTACTTACTGCCGAAAGCAGTTTTCCAAACTCGCTGTCAGGCAAATGTGAATACAATACTGATGGAATTGTATTACCGAAAATTGTTTCAATATCTCTGTTTAAAAGTTTTTCAAACGACTGAGTGGCATATGTAATTTTTCCGGAATTGTCTGCTGTAATCAAAGCCGCTTTTGAAAACTCCAGCGCCCTGCTTAACGAGAAAACTTTTGATTCAAGGTTTTTATTAGGATCGTTTTTCCTGAACGTGAAAATAAAATACTGGTTTTCATTCAAGAAAATTCTTTCAATCTCAACTAAATAATATTTGAACCCTGAACCTGAAACATAAAGATGATCATAACGAATGTTGCTGAAATTACTTTTCGAAAAAACGTTAAGTGATATTCCAAGTTCCGGTTCAAAGGTTAGCTGCGACAGGTTATTACCGTACTGCAGATTAAAAGAGACCCAGAATGTCTTATTTGCAAAAATTATTTCGCCGTATTGGTCAGATATGACGAACGGGTTTGTGTCAGGTAGTTCTTCATAAGAAAATAATTCTGACAGCATTGTGTAATTATTTTTTGATGCAATTTCATCAAGGTTAGCGTACTTAAGCATTTACAAATTTCATCTTTTCTATGATTATTGCGGCTTCACGGGTCTCGTTTTTTATTGTTCCGCCAAATGTTTTTTTCCCCGTAAGTTTTTCAATAAAGACCAGCAGCAGTTTGTTGATATAGTCAAATTCAGTCTGAAGGTATGGTGTCAGATCATCGGAAATATATCCAAGTGTAGATATATCAACGCCGCTTAATTCATCAGTCAGTTTTAACTGTTCGAACCTGTCAAATAATTTATTCAGTGTATTGAGTCGAATAAGAACCTCATTTTCTTCATAAGTAAGTTCACTCAGAATTGAGGTAAGAACGAGCAACACTTTTTCATTAGTGTTTCCTGTTTTTGTACGTTGAATTTCATAAGTGATAAATGAAATTCTGCTAACGGTTGCCAGATCAATAATTACTCTGAACTCCAGGTCAGAAATACAAAAAGTCAAAAGTAGTTTTTCATTTACAGTTTTGCTCAATTCCTTTAACTGCCATTCTATTCTTGTTAGAAATTGAATTGCGGGTGAAAAGTTTACTGAATCGTTTACACTGAAAAGGGCGGAGCTATTCCCGCGAATATATTTCATAAGTTCAGGTGATTTGGAAGAATTCTTAAAACCTGAATTAGGCGTAATATTTAAAATTTTCGCTAACATCCCTGGCCTTTAATCAATTATCGAAAAATTCTACAATTAATTAAGCAGTTCAGTCTAGCTTTATCATTTTGTTGTCGGGAGTATAGTCAACCATAGTGGGGTTTTGAAGATGAGTAAGATCATTTACAAGAACTTTTATCCGTTCAATCGACTTATTAATTACGCTGAAGTCATCTGTGAATGAATTTTTATTAGTGATTTTTATTTCATCTTCAATGACTTTAAGTGACATAATCAGGCTGCTTAAAGGGTTATTAATTTTATGCCCGATGGTACAAGCCATTTCCACAATAGCTTTATTGTGTTCAATGTTTTTTAATTCATGCTGCAGGTTATGAATTCTTACACCGGATCTGATCCTTGCAAGAAGTTCCTGGTTTTCAATTGGTTTAACGAGAAAATCATCGGCGCCAACATCAAGCCCTGTAATCCTGTCTTTTAAGGATGTTCGTGCAGTAAGAATTATATAATATATAAGCTTAAATGAATCATCCGCTTTAAGAATATTACAAAGTTCAAGACCGTCCATAACAGGCATAGTCCAGTCCGCAAGAATAACTTTCGGCACAAATTTTTTTAATGCCTCAAGTGCTTCTTCACCGTTATTAGCGGTAACAACTTCGTAATCATTTTTACTGAGGAGTTTATCAAGAATAAATCTGGTGTCCTTTTCATCCTCAACAATCAGAACTTTATCTTTTTCCATTAAGCTAAAATAAAACTATTTATTCTTTTAAGGAAAGCATTAAAATCAATAATCGGCTTGGTAATAAAATCATCGGCTTTGCTTTCCGCAATAAGATCAAAGTCTTTGTATGTATCTGAATAAGCGGAAACGAGTATCAGGGGAATATTCGAGAACCGTATATCGTCTTTTATTGTCCGTGAAAGTTTAATACCATCGATTTTTACATTATCAAGATATGTATTCTTAAGATTTATATCCATTATCATTGCGCTGATTTTATTTTCTGCAAGTGTTTTGAGCACCTGGTTTCCATCCTCAAGAACTATTGCATCGTAACCTGCACGGTTAAAAATAATTTTATAAAAATCTTTCGAAAACGGATCGTCTTCAACGACAACTATTTTATCTCTCATTTTTTTTCTGTGAATTTTAGAATTATACTTATACGCCTGTTAATTGCACTGTATGGATCATCTGCATTTCTTAATCTTTTATCTGCAAAACCTCTTACTTCATCAATTTGAGCTTCTATAACACCACCGGCAGTTAAAGCCCTGCGTGCCGAGTTTGCACGTTCGGAACTCAACTCAAAATTTGTATAACCTGTTCCATCACCGCTGTAAGGTCGTGAATCAGTATGACCCTCAACTATGATTTTATTTTTACGCTGGGCAATCTGATTCCCGATCTTCTGTAAAATTTTATATGCTTCCGGTTTAAGATGTGCTGTTCCGATTTCGAAAAAAACATCATCGGCAGATTCAATCATTTCAATTCTTAATCCTTCTTCTATAACCTCAATTTGAATCTGGTCAAGCATATCCTGGAATTCTTCATTTTCAGAAAGTTCTTCTAAAATTTCTTCACCCATTTGTGCAAGTTCTTTTTTTTCATTTTCCAGGCGAAGTGCTTCATTCTGCATATCAAGATCAACAATATTATTTTGCTGACCATCCAAAAGATTCATGCTTCCGGACTTAAAACCAACAGGATCTTTGAAGTATCCGGCGACTGCTTCTTTAACTTCTTCACTTTGACCGAGAACCCATAACACAATAAAAAGAGCCATCATTGCTGTTACAAAATCTGCATAAGCAACCTTCCATGCTCCTCCGTGATGTCCACCATGTGATTTCTTTTTCTTTTTATGAATGATAGGCGGTGAATCATTACCCGATGACATGGCTATTCTTTCTTTCCACGGATGTAACGTTCTAGTTCTGTAAAGGTCGGTCTGTAATCTGAGAATATGGTTCTTCTTGCAATTTCGGTTGCAATAATAGGAGGGTTACCTTTTGCGTATGCAACTATACATGCTTTTATTGTTTCAAGGTAACGGATCTCATCTTCAAGTCCATGTTCAATATTTGCTGCGAGAGGATTTATAAATCCATAAGCCATAAGAACACCAAGAAAAGTACCTACAAGTGCCGCAGCAACATGATGCCCAACTGCTTCTGCTCCTTCGTTGATCGATGCCATAGTTACAATTATTCCCAAAACTGCCGCCACAATTCCCAAACCGGGCAATGAATCACCCACACGGCCGATTGTTGCGGAGATGGGTTTTTGTTCAATTTCAAAAGTCTCAATCTCCGTATCAATAAGACTTTCAAGTTCGTGCGGAGGAACACCGCCGGTGAGCATAACTTTCATAGTATCGCAAAAGAAATTTTTTGTGAATTCATTTGAGATAAACTTTTTATTTACTGAAAGTATATCACTTTGCTCAGGGGTTTCAATATGTTTTTCAATTGCAAGAAGACCATCACGCTGCGCAACAAGAAAGAGATCATTGAATGATTTCAACAATTCCATATAATCCTGTTTACTGTAATGAGTCGGTTTCATTGTTTTGGGGATAGCCGCAACTATCTTTTTTATTAAAGATAATGGTGCGGAAATCAACATACTTCCTAATGCAGCTCCGCCAATAATAAGAAACTCAGCCCATTGCAGAAGGAGTACCAGGTTGCCGCCTGCGATTAAAAATCCGACTACAATTGAAACAACAACAACAGCAATACCGATTATTACAAACATATGAATGACGATTCTATTTCAGTGGCGATTGATAAAATTTTATCACATTTATTTTTAATTAAATCCCAATCAACATTTGTTGATCTTAAAAGAGTTTCAATATCAGTGCTTATCCTGGTTAACTCGGGGTAACCAATTGCACCGCCCGTTCCTTTAATTTCATGAATTATAGCTTTCAGTAAGACATTGTTTTTACTTTGAAGTGCGTGCTGAATGCCATCACGTTTTAGCTGAAAACTATTAATAAAAAATTCTCTTAGTTTGTGAATTATTTCTTTATTGTCCTGTTCAGATATGATATTCCCTTTTTTATGTGACGCAAGAAAATCTTCTCCGAGAATTTCCCCAACATTTTTTAGTATCACATCTTTTTGCAAAGGTTTTGAAATAACCCTGTCTGCGCCTGCTTCAATTGATGCGATAACATTCCTTTTATTCGTGTTGCCGCTTATTACAAGGACCGGAATTGTTTTAAGATCATCGAGTACTTTTATTACCTGAAGCATTTTTACACCATCAAAATTTGGCATCATCAGGTCAAGGAAAATAAGACTTGGTTTATATTCAATTGATTTCTGAATTCCTTCAAGACCATCGTGGCAAGTTATTACATCGATATTATAATCTCTGAAAAATGTTTTTAGTGATTGTCTTATTATATCAGAGTCATCAACAACGAGTATCGTTATGTTCCTGTTATCTTTTTCCAATTCACGACCTCATCTTATTTACTTTTAGTTTTGAAACATCAGCAAGTTTTTGCCTGCTTTGCTGCGACGCCTTAATAGATGTTTCTTTAACTTTTTCATATAGTTCACTGCGTAGTATTTCGATATCTTCAGGCGCTGTTATTCCAAGCCTGACCTGGTTATCATTTACCGAAAGAACCTTAACTCTTATATTGGAATTAATGATTATTTCGTCGTCTGGTTTTCGTGTTAATATCAGCATATCTCCCTTTTCTAATTTTCTATAAATAAGTTATAGTCAACCGGGAAACTTTCCTGATCGATAATTTTTTGAAACCCTGTTTTTGAATTCTGATCAATGTAAACAGGGGCTTTAAGATTTACTGTAACTTTGAGCGGATCCTGGTTAAGAGTAACAATTCCAAAAGCCTCGTGGTTTTCTTCTTCCGGAAATGAAGTGTTTATTAATCTTACTCCAACAAGAGGAAAAGATATTTCGGGTTCGTCGACTGAGTTTAACCAGTAAAAAAGATCTTCATTGGTTTTAATCAGCAGATAATTTTTCAGGTTTTCAAAGCCGAACAATCCCTGAGTGAATTTAACGATGTTTTCTTTTTCAAAAGTAACTTCACCGAATTGATGTGTGTTTATTTTCATATTTTTTATTTTTTTATTATTACAATATCTACGCGTCTGTTTTGTGACCTGCCATCTAAAGTAGTGTTATCTGCAATCGGTTTATATTCTGAGTAACCGACTACTGAAACCTTTTCAGGCGAAAGTCCTTCATTATGTATTAAGTAATATGCTGTGCTTAATGCCCGCGCAACCGATAAATGCCAGTTTGACGGGAACTGTACAGACTTTATAGGAATATTATCTGTATGTCCCTCAACTCTTACATCATTCGGCAGTTCACGAATAATAGCGGCAATTTTACTAAGAACTAATCCGGAACCATCGTTAAGTTCAGATTTTCCGGAGGCGAACAGAATATCTTCAAGTATGTGAAGAGTAATTCCTCTTTCATTTTCTTCAAGCCGTATTGAACTTTCGTATCCATTATCC
>JAEXTA010000005.1 GCA_023453665.1 Bacteroidota bacterium
ACATTGAACCAAAACAAAAGATTGACAAAGCCTCCGAAGAATTCAAGGAAATGCAGTTTAATCTTCTCAAATTTTCCATTCCCATGTTCGCCGATGATTTTTCAGCCAATGTAGAACTAATTAATGAAAACAAAAAAAATATTGATGAGAATCTTGATTCATTCGGTAAAAGCCAGGCAGATACAACCATAACTGCTTTATTTGAAGAAATAAAAACAATCTGGGTTAACTATAAAAATGTAGTAGCAGATGCGATACTCAGTGCCGGTATTACACAAAATTTTGAAATGGCAGCAGTTGTATCTATTACAACAGGAAAAGAAATAGGGAATGAGCTCGATAATAAATTTTCTATGATCCACCAGGTTCTGAAAGAAAAGTCAGACAATCTAAACGCAAGTGTAAGTGAAAGTGTCAGCCTGTCGCAAACATATATCATTATAGGTATGATAGTCGGTACAATCGTATTTCTTCTTTCTGTATTTATGATTGCCCCGGCACTCAGTGTCCCGGTAAATAAAATAAAAGCTACAATCTCAGAATATGCAAAAGGTAATTTTGAAACTGACATAAATATTAATTCTAAGGATGAATTCGGTCAGCTTGCGGAAATGCTTACTGATTTAAGCAAATCTCAAAGATCTAAAATTGATATCGCGATGAAAGTGGCTGATGGAGAACTTCAGACTGTTGAACCGGCTTCTGAGCATGATCATCTTGCTCACGCTCTTAATAAAGAAGTTGAAACCCTGCACTTACTTGTAAATGAACTCGTTGTTCTTACAAAAGCAGCAGTTGAAGGAAAACTTGACGTAAGAGGAAACGTAAATAAATTTGATGGAAGTTATAAAGAAATTATTCAGGGTGTTAACAGCACAATAGATGCTCTTCTGCTTCCCGTAAAAGAAGGAATTGACACTCTATCTTTAATGGCTGACGGCGATCTTACCTCCAGGATAACCAATGAATATAAAGGTGATCATCAAAAACTGAAGAACAGTATAAATGTTGTTGCTGATTCACTTTGTAAAACATTATCAGAAGTTTCTGAAACCGTACAATCAACAGCAGCATTAGGAAACCAGATTTCATCATCAACCGAACAAATGGCAGCCGGCGCAAGTCAGCAATCATCGCAGGCTTTTGAAGTTGCATCATCTGTTGAACAGATGACCAAAACAATTCTTGAAACCACAAAGAATGCTTCTTCTGCTGCAACAGCTTCTAAAAATGCCGGACAAATTGCTAAAGAAGGCGGTGAAGTTGTTAATGAAACAATAACAGGAATAAACAGGATTGCAGATGTCGTCAAACACTCTGCAGAAACAGTTCAGCAGCTTGGCAAGAACAGCGATCAGATAGGTGAGATAATTCAGGTGATAGATGACATTGCAGATCAGACAAACCTGCTTGCCCTCAACGCAGCTATTGAAGCGGCAAGAGCCGGTGAACAAGGCAGAGGTTTTGCTGTTGTTGCCGACGAAGTACGCAAACTTGCTGAACGCACAACAAAAGCAACTAAAGAAATTGCATTGATGATCAAACAGATTCAGCATGACACTACAGGCGCAGTTGAATCAATGAATGAAGGTACACTTGAAGTTGAAAAAGGAAGAACACTTGCCTATAAAGCCGGTGATTCACTCAAACAAATTATTACAGGCGCGGAAAGTGTAGTTGATATGGTTTCCCAGGTTGCAGCCGCTAGCGAAGAACAGTCAACAACTGCCGAACAGATCAGTAAAAATATTGAAGCAATCAGTACTGTTACCCAGGAAAGCTCACAAGGCGTACAACAAATTGCCAGAGCGGCTGAAGATCTTAACAGGTTTACTAATAATCTCGAAAGTCTTGTTTCAAGGTTTAAAATAAACTGCAGCAATACAGGAAATTTATCTGTAAGAAAAAACGGAAAATTAATAAATGCTTAACAGCTAACTAAAATATTATTCAATTAAGGAAAACAAATGGCTCTTATAACATGGTCGGATAAATACAGTGTAAACGTGCCGAGTATAGATTCTCAGCATAAAAAATTAGCTGATCTTATTAATCAACTGCATACCGCACTTGCAGAAGGTAAAGCAAAAATGGTCCTTTCAAATATTCTTAATGAACTTGTCAGTTATACAAAAACACATTTTGCTTATGAAGAAGGTCTGTTACAAAAAGAAAAATATCCGGGTTATGTTGCTCACAAACTACAGCATGACGAACTGACAAAGCAGGTTATTTCATATCAGAAAGATTTTCAGTCCGGTAAAACATCAATATCAGTTGAACTTATGAATTTCTTAAAGGACTGGTTAATTGATCATATAACAGGAACAGATAAAAAATATTCACAGCATTTAATTTCAAAAAATGTCAGGTAGAAAATTCTATAAGCATTTGAACATATCAGGAGAAACAGATGGAACTAAAAAAAGGTGATAGTCAGGAACTATTGGAACTTGTCAGCTTTAATGTTGGCAATGAAGAATTCGGTGTTGATATAAGTTATGTGCAGGAAATAATCCGTATGATGCAGATAACAAAAGTACCAAATGCACCTGAATTTGTTGAAGGAGTTATCAACCTTCGGGGAAGAGTTATTGCAGTGATCAACCTGCGTTATAAACTCGGATTAAGTAAAATTGATTATGATAAAAACACGCGCATAATTGTAGTTGAAGTAAAAGGAAACACTGTCGGTTTTATTGTTGATGCGGTAAGCGAAGTATTAAGAATACCTGCCAACATAACCGAAGCGCCTCCGGAAATAGTTTCCGGAATTGATTCTGATTTTATTAAATCAGTCGGAAAACTTGAAGACAAATTGTTAATACTCATCGATCTTGAAAAAATACTTTCTGTAATAGAAACCGAAGAGCTTGAAGCAGTAGCGTGAGTTAAGGCGAAGGCTTAGATTAAGGCTAAGAATTATTTTGAACCCGTTCTTATGAACGGGTTTTTTGTTACATCTCCATTTTAATCTGTTTGTTTTTGGTTTTACCTTTTAGCTGTGCGACTTTGAAAGCTGTGTTTATCTTGCGCTGGTTTTTTTGTGGCTAAACACATTCTTTTTATCCAATAAAAGTAATTGACTTTTTGATGTACTACTAGAATTATAATTATATGTAGGCCAATCAGGCGCATATTCTTCTGTTTGATTTCCCCAAACTGTCCAATTTTTCCGCGCCCCCCGAGCAAATAATTCTAAATAAGGACCAGGACTACAACTTTCAACAATATCATATAGCTCATCAGGTTTTCGAGAATGCTCACGTTTACGTGTAGACATTAGATTTACTTGAGTTCTTCCCGGCTTAAGTGTTCTGATCTTACCTTTGATTCCAAAGAGAACTAACTCTGTAACATTTCTAAAGTAAAAACCGACACCCCTGCCATCTGGACCGCCATCTTTACGAATTTTATACCACACTATGTTTGTTTTATATGTAAATCCCCATTTCTTCATGGTCTCTAAGCCCTCTGCAAGAAGCGCATTTGGAACCCATAGATATAAATGACATTGATCATCGGCTACACTGTTTACGGGTATATCCAGAATTTCTTGAATAGAGAGTGTTGGGTATCGGGCTAATCTTTTGTGTTCAGGGGCAACCTTTCCTGTGCTATTAGTGAATCTCCAAGGTGGATCAGCAAGAATTGTTTTGTATCTACCTTGCACCTCATTAACAAAATCCTGTGCTGCTGTGCTTTTTAATTTCATTTTAGTCATCCTCATTATATAAAGACTTTTTTATACCGAACACAAGTATTGGACAACCACCACCACCGCCGCCTTGAATTCTAGGCAACAATTTTCCTAAGTGAGTAGTTGAAGAACCATATGATGAGCCTCTTCCCAATTCATCAAAAATATCTTGCAATTCATCACATCTGGTAATTATAACACCAACACTAATTGCTCTTAAATCAAACAACAATCTAAAATTATTTAGATCACGATCGAAAAATGGATCTTTGTTGTTCCATTCGATTTCTAAAGCGATTCTATTTTTAAAACAATCCACTTTATGAGTTGGCGATTCCATCGTTTCATCATCGACTGTGACTTTTGTATCAAATGCTTTTTCAACCCAACCTCTCGTCGTTAGTTGAGAATCTAACCAGTTAGCTACTAGTGATTTTCTTCCACCGCCGACCTCAATCCAACTCTTGTTCAGCTTAAAACCACTAAGAACCTTTACAATATCTTTCCATTCTTCAGGGAAATCACCTTTAAGTATTGTGATTGCATGTTTCCATTCATGTATTTCGTAATTATCCTGAATGTATTTGGGAACATCATCAATCGACATAATTAACTCCTCTTAAAATTAGAACTGTAATTTGCAAAATTTAGGATAAAACAATCATCAAAGAAAATGTTGTAATCACGTTTGCTGTTAAACGGCGGGTCAGTATAAACAAGGTCAACAGATTCATCAGGAATGTTTTCCCTGAGTACATTAAGGCAGTCGCCGAGATAGAGTGTGTTCACAGTAATATGTTTGATTTTTTTATTTAATATTTGGATTAATACTAATTACGAGTTCCTCAAATGAACGACATTTAATCATTGTTGCATCTGGATTTTGATTTGTCTCTTCTTTTTTAGTCAATTCTGAAGCTATCTGGTGGGCACGACCCACAGACATGAAATCACCAACAACGGCTTTAGCCGCAATTATTAAGTTTTTTGAATAAATACCACCACTTCCGGTATCGCGTGCATATTCACCAATAGAGCATGCATAAAGATTGACCTGCTGATGAACTGCCTGCATAATTCTCATTTCGTAGGATTCTCTAATTTTTGTGCTAACAGCAACAGCCTTTTTTAATATATCGCGACCTTCAGAAAATTGTAATGATGGTGATATTGCTCTGCAACAATCATAAATCGTTATCTGACGAGGTGCAATATTTTTTAGCTCTGATTCGTATATAGTTTCATTATTCTCATTTAATTCCAATACAACTTCTCTTTCTTGTCCACCATGTCCGCTGAACATTATGATTAAAAAATCTAGTGATTCATTTTTTAATGAACTTAATTCATTTTTTAAATCAATCTTTTTAGGATTCATTCTTTCTATAATTTCAGAATCAAACCAATGTCCACCGACTGCGGAAGTAAAGAAAGACTTATAGTTAACAAAATCTTTTTGAACGCCAGTAAGTCCATGATTATTGCCGATAAGTAATACTTTCTTTTTCATGTTAATATGCCCTCTCTATTTAAGATAATCGTTAATTAAGGATTTAAATTTTGTGTCATAACTGTCTATGTTTTCATAAGACGAGATTGGGTTTAGCCAGTAATCCTTATGAATTCTAACCCAGTCTTTAATAGCAATTTCATCTTCAATTTTTCTTCTATTAAAACTATAATGTGAAGCAAGACGTTCTAAGTAGTTGAACAAAAGAGTACAATATATATCATATCTTAAGTACTCTTCTTCATTAGAATCTTTTTTAATGTTCCAAGTTAATGTAAATATTGTGCTTTCAAGATACGGATATTGCACAGCTATTTTAAGGATAGAGTCAAGTTGATCGTCTAGTTGTCTCTTTTTACTTTGTTTGTTATTTACGTGATTAACCAAAGCAGATGTTAGTGCTGATATGATTGCGGCTAAAATCGCTGATGAAACAGAAAATTCCATATACTCTTCCTCCCGTTTTATTTTTTATTAAATATTTTAAATAGTAACTATCTTAAAAATATTTCATGAATCAACAAAGTGTAACCTCTTTTGTATTTCTATCTCAATTTTTTCTAATACTTTTTCCCCATCAAATCTTAGTTTCCTAAAAGCATCAGATCTTTCTTTCCAACTCTCTTTTTCTGGCATAGTTTCCATAATGGATTCGGTTTCTAATAATCTAATTTCGATATCTGAAAATAGATCAAATAAATCTTTGCTTAAAAATATTTTATTGCACGTTAGATATATTCGAAATTCATTTAGGGTTTTTCTTGCATTTGACAACCTAATCCAGTATGATTTTTCTTGATAGTATTTAAGCTTATCATCTGATTCTAATATTTCTTCTTTTTGAAAATCCAATAACTCACATCTTTCAAGAAAAGAGTCTAATTCATTTTTTGAATACCGATTTAAGTCTGGATGACTTTGGAATGGTGATGATAATGAAACGAACAATCCAAATGCATCTTGAAGCTTGTGCCAGAGAGTTGGAAGTATTTCAAATTCTTTTTCATGTACCTTGCTCACTTTGTTAAAGAGTTTGTTAATTTCAAATCGATACTTTTCATATTCTTGATTCTGAAATCGTTTAAACTCCTCAAT
Organism: Bacteroidota bacterium; assembly: GCA_023453665.1. Taxonomy (GTDB): domain Bacteria; phylum Bacteroidota; class Ignavibacteria; order Ignavibacteriales; family Ignavibacteriaceae. The sequence goes on from JAEXTA010000005.1 coordinate 6,306, forward strand.
TCTTTTTGAAAATTTTTCGTCTAACCATTTTTTTCCAAAATATCTTAGAACGCCATAAAAAATTATAGATATACCCCCGCCATATGCAATTATTTTCCCAAGCAGTAATAAAACATCATTTTCCATTTCAGAATTTCTTAAATGTTATTAAAACGGTTTCTATCGTATTCATTCTTATGTTTTTTAATGGCGTATCCTAAAATCAAAAGTCCAATTATAGCCCAACCTTTAGCATTAGATTCTTCCATTTCTTTTCTTTTCTCTCTTGAAAGAGGCGCGCAAGTATGACCGTACTTTGCTCTTGCTGTTCTAGTAGATTTATTATTCTTTGATCGGTTACAACTTATACACGCCGCATATAAATTATTTAGTCGGTTAGTTCCACCCATTGATTTAGGATTTGAATGTTCGACTTCCCATGCACCCTTTAAGTACTGTAATCCATAATTAGTGAATGAAAGTTTCTTTCGACAGATATGACAGTAACCTGTTGTTCTATCATAAATTTTTCTTAATTCTAATTTTGTAAAAGCCATATAAAACTCCGACTAATAGTTTATTAATAGCTACTTAAATTGTTGTGAGAAAATATTTGGAAACGTTCATATAATCGCCCTTCCAACTTTCCACAAAAATATGCTTAATTAAGCCAAAAAGAAATCGGAATTATTTTTTTCTATCAAAACTATAATAAAGTAAATTTTACCCCCTCACTGTCACCCTGTCACACACCCACTGTCACTGTTGCGCATTATAAGTTGACTTTCGCTTACTACAACTTTACTCGAGCTTACTATAACTTTACTTTCGCTAATTATAACTTGACTGGAGCTTAATATAAGTTGACTTTAGCTCATTATAACTTTACTCACGCTTACTATAACTTAACTCTTGCTTAGTATAAGTTGACCGGAGCTAATTATAACTTCACTTTCGTTAATTATAACTTTACTCTTGCTTAGTATCAGTTGTGATAAAGCTAAAGTGAACTTATATCTTGCATAATTCAAGTCATATTTAGCATAATTCATTCTGTAGTAAGCGTGTTTCATTTCATAAAAAGCTCCGGCAGAGTTATAATTAGCCTGAGTTAACCTGTATTTAGTCTGAGTAAACTTATATAAAGCATCTTTTAATTTGCATAAAGCAATAGTTGTTAGTTATTGACTAATTGAGGGTTTTTTATTAGGTTGCGGTCGGCGAGTCCAATTTGGGCGCTTTTTTCGGGCGGACTCTTCTAAAATAAACCCATTTAATAATTTATTTCAGGAGGTTATTATGGCTTCTACATCCGAGAAGTCCTTTGCGCAGCGTTACACAAAAGCGCGTCAGTTGGTTGAGTATCTTACGATGCAGACCACCTACGCACCGGGCAACACTGAACTTGAACCCGGCGATCTTACCGATCTGTTAGACAGCATCGAAACTGCAAACACTGCGGTTGATGCCAAGTTGAACACTGTTCAAACAGAACGTGATCAGCGGGTTACTCTTGTTAAAGGTGATACCGGAATTGTTAAACGTGCAATGCAGATCCGTGATTACATTGGTGTTTTGCTGCCGAAGGGGAAGAAGGAAAAGGACTACGACAAAGCCAAAAAGTTAGTGCAGAAGTTAAGGGGTACACGGCTCACCAAAAAACCACCTGTTCCTGAAGGCGGTACGGAACCAAAAACAAATTCCAATTATGAAGTGAGTTTCGGTTCTCTGCTCGGTACAGGCAGACAGTTGCTTGAGGTAATAAAAGCTGTACCGGGTTACTCGCCGAGCAATGCAAACTTGACCGTCGTAAACTTCACCGCGTTCCTTGACAGCATAGATGCAAAGAACTCTGTCGTTGCACAAAAGTATGAAGATTATGATGACGCACTTGAAGCGCGCCTTGCTCTTTACAACACGCTTGCAGAGAGGTTAACGAAAATCAAGCTTGCTCTTTCATCACAGTATGGCAAGGATTCAAACGTGTATAAGGATGCGGTGGCTTATATGTAAGATGTCAAATGTGAAATGTCAAATGGAAGAAACCCGCTCTTGTTAGCGGGTTTTTTATTAATAAAAATAAATATGTTTTTTGTGTTGACGAGAAATCTTTATAGTATTAAGTTACTACTGTAATTATAAACAACGGGGTAAATATGGCAGAAACAATTACCGGTAGTTCAGTTTATTTTCCTACCTTAGTCTATTTTCGGATAAGCTCCCTATTATAAAGGTTTATCTTTTCTATGAAGACAAGATCATTTATACTTTTATTATTTATAATACTTGAATCAATTCATCTTTACTCACAGGAAGACTGGACACAACCCGTATTGGTGAGCCAATCAGGAAGAAGAATTGACAACTATTCTGTGGCGCTCGATAACAACGGTGCGGTGTACGTAGTGTGGGAAGTAAGATATAATTCATCAAATCATCTGCTCTCGCAAATATTTTTAAGAAAATCTACAGATGGAATAACCTGGGGACCAATAACGGCGGTAACGGATACCGGAGGTATGTACTGGGAACCCCAGGTAGCAGTTGACTCACGAGGGTATATACACGTATCGTACTTTAGTTATCTGCACTACGAAACCTTTTACACATATTATGATGGCGTGAGCTGGTCAGAACCGGTATCTATATTTACTGTTTACACACAGGATGCGAGGATATTGATAGATAAAAATGATGTTATACATTTTATCTGGGCACAATGGCTTACAATAAGCAGGGTATATCACAGAACAATAACAAATGGAATATGGTCAGAAGCTGAGGCAGTATCAGACACAACTATAAGTTCAGGCGGAATAGAAGCAATACTTGATGAAGAAAACAATATTCACACAGTTTTTATGTCAACAGTAAATCCGCAGCACAGCTATGATATTTATTATAGAAAAAAGGAGAATGATGTATGGCTGCCAATAGAAAGAATTAATTATGATACCGTAACTTCATCGTTACCTCAGGTTAGTCTTAAAGGAGGGGAACCGATTGTTGTGTGGAAACAGTTTATACCTGACACAAATGAAGTGATTGAAAGAATTTATTGGAGCAGAAAGGAAGGAAGAGTTTGGAGTTTGCCTAAACCCGTTAGTGATCTTACGCGTTCTTGGAATCCCAATATATGTACCGATGTAGAAAATTTTATTCATCTGGTGTGGAATCAATATTTTTACTTTACCAGTTATGATTATTTATATTATTCAATATACACGATAAATTGGAGCACACCTCAGTTATTAGATTTTGGGTTTAACAATGAACTTGCCTTGCCTTTTATCAAGGCTTATAATAAAACATTATTTTTAACATTCTTAAGAATCAAAAGTACATTTCCATATAATATTGAAATCTATCTTACAACAAAATCTATCCTTTCTGACATTACAGAATTAGAACAAGAGGAAGTTAATAACACATTGAACATTTACCCCAATCCATTTAATTCAGAAACGAATATAAATTATAGAGTAAACAGAACTGGTAAAGTAAGTTTAATGATTTATGATATACTTGGAAGAGTTGTTAAAGTATATGACTATGAAGAACAATCACCCGGCAATTATGAAATAAAATTCAATGCATCAGAACATTCATCGGGTATATATGTTTGTCTGCTAAAAACAGGAAACGAATTTTATGTTAAAAAATTATTACTGACAAAATAGGAGGCAATGGAATTTAAATCATAATATCAAAACCAGAATTACTTAGCTGCCGGATTTTTATCCGAGTTCAATAAAAAAATTCATTAAACATATTAATAAAATTACGGGGTTACAAAATGAAAAAAATCTGGCTATCATTAGTATTATTTCTGTTCCTTTCCTTTCAATCATCAGCCCAAAACTACTATGCTGTTATAATTTCAGGGTATGAAGTAAATGATAAAACACCTTCTGACGAAAATTCTTTCTGGAATGATGCTTTCATTATGAATGAATTTTTTAATTAGTAAAGGGTTAGATAAAGAACAAATTTTCTTCCTTTATGGTTTTGGTGATGATATAGCATTAGAACAATATAATCCAAGATACCAACCTCTACAGGGTAAAATTACTGATTTTGCAGCAACGAGCTCAAATGTTCAGAATATATTTAACTGGATGACAAACGGCTCAAACCCAGAAATACCACAATTACAATACAATGATGTACTGATTGTACTCGTACTGGGTCACGGTGATGGTCAATCCTATTCATCATATATTGAACTTATGGATGGATATATGTTTGATACTGAGTTTGCCCCTTTAGTCAAGCAGGTTCCGTGTAAAAAAAGAATCGTACTTATGGGAAACTGCAAGAGTGGTGGTTTTATAGATAATTTTCAGGACTTAAATTCTGTTTTTGCATCTGCTTCCCGTTATGATATTGACGCGTCTTTTTGTGATAATGTTTTGCCGGATGCCGGTGATGCGGAAGAGAATTATGTTTGGTTGCCTATTCCACCAATAGAGGTTTCATCGCATTTGGAATTTTTCTACCATATGTTCAACGCAATGAGAAAAAGTACAGTTGATTTTTATAATACAGTCACTTCAGATATAGATTTAAATGGCGGCGTTTCGATAACAGAAATGTTTAACTGGGATGCTAATCATAATTCCAGATTCGATTATCCTCAATACTATCATCCATATAACCTGGGTAATCATACATATTTAGACCCAAATTTCGATCGTCGTTGGGAAAACACATTAGTATTAACAGTTAGTTCTGGTAATCATCCAAAACTTGTTTGGGGTAATAACCCTGATGTAACACCAATTAAATTTAAAATTTACCGTGGTGTGACAAATAACACAGTACCACCACCGGTTCCGCAATACTGTTTAATTGATAGTGTATCCAACTCAACTTTCTTTTACGAAGATTTATCGGTTAGTACTGGGGGACCATTGTTGTATCATTATTATGTGACAACGGTTTATAATGATCAACGATCAAACATTTATGAATCGCTGCCATCCAACACTGCCCGTATTTCAGGTGGATTATTCAAAACCGGAGACACTAATACCGAGAAGGATCAATTATCATTTTCACTTAATAATAACTATCCTAACCCATTCAATCCATCAACAATTATTAGTTATTCAGTTCCTGAGAAATCAGCCATTCAGTTGAAAGTATATGACATACTTGGAAGAGAAATTCAGGAACTTGTAAACGAAGTACAAGAAGCGGGTGAACACAACATTCAATTCAATGCTGAATCATTAAGCAGTGGGGTTTATATTTACTCATTAACGGTAAGTAATGGTAACAGTATTCTTTTCAGAGAATCAAAACAAATGATTATGATGAAGTAAGTGATTGAGAAAAAATTAGAAATGAAAAAACCCGCTCTTGCGAGCGGGTTTTTTGTTGTTTGTATTCTGCAAAATTAAACGCCACATCTGTTTATTTATTCATCAGTTTAACCACTTATTTTCCGTTGTTTAAAAATTTTTCTCCAACGTCTATAAACTTAAAAATTACCCCTCCGATAATATCAACAGTGAATTCTTTACATAATCTCCGGCTGCCTCTTTTAATGATTGATTAATTGTAGAAAAGAGCTGGCAGTAAACGTTCTGATGCTGAAATATTGTTGGGGCAGGAGATTACCAGCACAAAAAAGACAAATCGAAAAGTAAGTGGGTAAGATGATCATTCTCGGGTGGTTGCTTATTCGTTTATGTCTGACCGGACCAAAAGGTAAAGATGTTTTTTAAATAAATAATTATTGGTGGAAAAATGAAAATAAAAAAATTCAAAGACTGGTCAATGTTCTATAAGGTATTTACCCTTGTACTTCTCAGTGCCATTCCAATCGCGCTGCTTATTGTGTTTTATATCCTGCCCACTATGAAATTCCATTTGCTGGAGGAAAAAGAACTTGCAACCAAAAACGTTGTACAGGTAGGATTTATTACTGCGCAGAACTATTATGAAAAAAGCCAGAGCGGCGAGCTTAGTGTTGATGATGCTAAAAAGCTTGCTCTCGAGGAATTAAAAACTCTTCGTTACTCAGATGGTGAATACTTTTGGGTTAATGACTATGAATACAATATGGTTATGCACCCGATCAAACCTCAGCTTGATGGCAAGGATATGTCAGACTTTAAAGATCCGGAAGGAATGTTCATCTTCAAAGAATTTGTAGATGTAGCAAAAGCAAATCCCGACGGTGGTCTTGTTAAATATATGTGGCCGCGACCGGGAAGTGAAATTCCCGTACAAAAATTTGCTTATGTATTTCCTCTTAAAGGCTGGAACTGGGTTATAGGCAGCGGTATTTATGTAGATGATGTTGAAGAAGAATATGCGGAGATAAGAAACCAGATATTCATTGCATTGTTTTTAATACTCGGAGTAGTTTTAACCTTAACATTCTTCTTTGCACGCTGGCTTGTTAAACCGATATTAAAACTGAAAGAAGCAGCTAACAGAGTTGCTGTAGGAGATGCAGATTTTTCTATAAACGCACAAACAAAAGATGAAATCGGTGATCTTGAAAATTCTTTCGGGCTTATGCTGCAGAATATTAAAGAGCAGGCTGAAGCTGTGAATAATATTTCAAATGGTAACGTTAACACTGTTGTCAAACCAAAATCCGACAAAGATATTTTATCTCTCAGCCTTATCAAAGTAATAGACATTTTAAAAAATCTTACCGGTGATTTGAAGAACCTTACAACATCAGCATTAAACGGAGACCTGAAGGTACGTGCTGATGAATCAAAATATAAAGGTGGTTATGCTGATATAGTTGCCGGAGTAAACAAAACTCTTGATGCAGTTATCATCCCGATAAAAGATGGCACAAGTGTTCTTGAAAAAATGTCTCACGGTGACTTAACCGTAAGAGTTACTGCTGACTATAAAGGTGATCACCAGATAATCAAGAACAGTATTAATACTTTAGGTGAATCACTTTCTACTGCGTTAACAGAAGTTAATGAAGCCGTTCAGGCAACAGCCAGTGCATCAAATGAAATTTCATCATCAACAGAAGAAATGGCTGCAGGTGCTCAGGAACAATCTGCTCAGGCTGGTGAAGTTGCATCTGCTGTGGAACAAATGACAAAGACTATTCTTGAAACTACAAAGAACGCTTCCTCTGCTTCTGAAGCAAGCAAGAATGCAGGTCTCATTGCTAAAGAAGGCGGCTCTGTTGTTAAACAAACTATCGATGGTATTAACCGTATTGCTGATGTTGTTAAACAATCTGCCGATACTGTTCAACAACTTGGTAAAAGCAGTGACCAGATCGGTGAGATAATACAGGTCATTGATGACATAGCTGACCAGACAAATCTTCTCGCTCTCAACGCTGCTATTGAAGCGGCAAGAGCCGGTGAACAAGGAAGAGGTTTTGCTGTTGTGGCTGATGAAGTTAGAAAACTTGCTGAACGTACTACCAAAGCAACTAAAGAAATTGCACTGATGATCAAACAGATTCAGAAGGACACACAGGGTGCTGTGGAATCTATGAACCAGGGAACACTTGAAGTTGAAAAAGGTAAAGAACTTGCTAACAAGGCAGGTGACTCACTTAAACAGATTATCACCGGTGCTGAAAGTGTTGTGGATATTGTATCGCAGGTTGCTGCTGCTAGTGAAGAGCAGTCATCTGCTGCTGAACAGATAAGCAAGAACATTGAATCTATAAACGCTGTTACACAGGAAAGTGCTCAGGGTGTACAGCAGATTGCAAGAGCGGCTGAAGACCTCAACAGACTTACTAACAATCTTGAAGAACTTGTTTCGAGGTTTAAGATATCTGATGATCAGAAGAACTTTATTTCTGCAAATCAGAAAAGTAATCTTGCCGTTAGAAAGAATGGAAAAATTATTCATAGTTGATTGAGTTAACTATTAATTGAAGCGGCTTATAACATAATGCCGCTTCTTCATTTAAAGGATAAAAAAATGAAAGAGAATATTACAACAGGTACAAACATAAAAAATGAATCTTCAGAACTTCTTCAGCTTGTAAGCTTTATGATAGGTAATGAAGAGTATGCAGTAGATATTCTGTTCGTACAGGAAATTAACAGAATGCTGCAGATAACTAAGGTGCCTAATGCACCTGAGTATGTTGATGGAGTCATCAATTTACGCGGACGTGTAATTCCGGTTATTGATCTGAGATATAAACTTGGACTGTCAAAAAAAGAACACAACAAAAACACACGGATAATTGTTGTCGAAGTAAAAAACAAAACCGTAGGGTTTATTGTTGATGCAGTTAAAGAAGTGATAAGGATTCCGGAAAATATAACTGAAGCGCCGCCGGAAATTGTTTCAGGTTCTAATACTGAATTCATTAAATCTGTAGGCAAGTTAGAAGACCGGTTACTTATACTTATTGATCTTGAGAAAATGTTATTCGGAACTGAATTACTTGCTGTTGCAGATGCAGCATAACGCTAATTACAAGGAGGAAAAAATGAGCAAGAAGATAATTGCATTATTAATACTGATTATAATGTTATTCAATGGCGAAATCATCTATTCACAGGATTTTAAAAAGGTGGTTGAAATTGTTGATGAAATGGAAACTTCACTCAAACAAATGATTGCCAAAGAAGAATCCCAGAGACAATCGGAAATTTCTTCAATTAAAAATGATATTGAAAAAATAACTCAGCAGATTCAAAATGTCTCAGCGGGTCAGAATAATTCATCCGAGGTTGAGGCTCTTCATAACAGAATTCAACTTATTGAAAACCGGCTTAGCGAAAGTAAAACGCCGGATGTTTCAGAACTGACCAGCCAGCTAAATAACCTGATAGCTGAATTAAAAAAAATTATTGACACAAGTAAAAATCCTCCTCTTCTGCCTTCAATAAAAGTCGGTTTCCTTGCACAGGTACACGGACAAACATTGCAGGAACAAACAACTGCTGTTCAGGATGCTGATCCTGATTTTACACAACACTGGCAGAGACAAATTTATGTAAGAAGATTAAGAATAATTCTTGGTGGTGATATTGCGAAGAATACAACATTTTTCTTTGAGACAGACGCGCCGAATCTTGGTAAAGTAAATTCAGCAGGTGTTAAAGATTCTAAAATCTCAATGTATGTTCAGGATGCACAGATACAACATACATTCGCTCCTGAATTAAGTCTAATTGCCGGTTTACAGTTAGTAGGTATTTCACGAAACGGTTTGCAAAGTGCTGCTTCTCTCATGGGATTGGATTACGGCGCATATCAGTTTGTGATCAACGCACCGCTTGATAATCTTATAGGAAGAGACCTTGGTATAAATCTGCGTGGACATCTGCTCGATGAACGTCTTGAATACAGAGCCGGTGTTTTCAGTGGCAGAAATACTAATGCTTACTCGCCGTTAAGATTTACTTCAAGACTTCATTACAATTTTAAAGACAAAGAAAAAGGATTTTATTATACAGGAACTACACTCGGTAAAGGAGATATTCTTTCATTCGGTGCCGGAGTGGATATGCAGGGAAGTTACAAAGCATTTTCATTCGATGGTTTTAATGATATGCCTTTAGGTGATCTTGGATCAGTTACACTTTCCGCATCAGTTTCTTTTTTAGATGGCGGTGGATCAGATACAGACTCAACAGTTTTTACGGGACTTATTCCTAAACAGACAATTATGTTTGCTGAACTCGGTTATTTCTTTAAGGACTATAACCTTCAGCCTTATGTTAAATATGAATCACAAAATGTAAATGCAGATGTATTAAAACAGGTGAACGCAAATTCATCAAACCTGGCATTAGTAAATAAACTACGTTCAAGTGAAAGAGTTGGCTTTGGACTGAATTATTTTTTAAGCGGACATAATGCAAGTTTAAAACTCCTCTATGAACTAAATCTCAGGAACAGAGGCGCACTTATACCTAATACATCAGAAAAAGTATCGAATGGAATGTTAACGCTGCAACTGCAGTATTTTACTTTCTGAAATTAATATGAACTCGACAGAGGTTACAATGAAAAGGTCACAAAGAAATATCAGAAGCATGAACAAATCAATGCGCTGTTCATTTTTGTTGTTAATCATTCTTTTATTGTTACCTCCCTGTCTTTTTGCTCAGGCTGATAGTACCAGTAATTCAACAAAACAAAAACTTTTAGAATTGTTGAACGAAGAAAACACCAAACCAATTGACAAACCGGTACAAACAACCAATACTTTTACAAAAAAAACTATTCAGCCAGAAACAGAAGTTGTACAAAAACCGCAAACACAAATTAACACTGAAGTAAAATCAGTACCAATCGTTTCACAAAACAAAACCAATGTTGCATCAGATATAAAAACAAATCCAACAATTGATAAAGAAAATGCTGAAGATGGTTTACCGGCATTCATCTGGATTATAGCAGCCGCAGCGTTCATTATTTTCATTTACCTTAAAAGGGACGGAATTATGAAATCAAAATTCAAATCATTCAAAGACTGGAACATTGCAGTTAAAATCAGTGCCGTAGCGGGTGTTTCAATATCACTCGTAGCTTCAATGGTGATTATATTTTTGCTTCCGGCATTTTCAGAGCAAAAGTATAATGACAAAATTGATGCGACAAAAAAGATTGTTGAATCTGCATATTCAATACTCGCGGATTATGAATTAAAAGTTAACAATGGTTTGCTTAGCAGAGAAGAAGCTCAAACACAGGCAAAACTTACAATTAAATCTCTGCGGTATGGAGACAATGATTATTTCTGGATAAATGACCTTGGTCCAAATATGATTATGCATCCCTTCAAGCCTGAACTTGACGGAAAAGATTTAAGTGAAAATAAAGATCCGAATGGCAAACATCTTTTTATTGAATTTGTAAAAGTGTGCCAGGCTGATGGCGAAGGCGCTGTTGATTATATGTGGCCTAAACCTGGTGTAACGCAGCCTGTTCCCAAAATATCTTATGTGAAACTATACAAACCGTGGGGATGGATTATAGGCAGCGGTATTTATATCGAAGATGTTGAAGCTGCTGTTGCGGAAGTGGAAAACACTGTTATGACGGGTCTAATTCTTTCATTGATCGCATCAATTTTAATAGCATTTTTAATGGGCAAATTAATTGCTCGTCCACTTAAAAGAATTGTGGTTGATGCAGATAAAATTGCAGAAGGCAATTTTGATGCAAATATAAATACATACAATTCTTCTGATGAGATTGGAAAATTATCTCAGTCATTAAAAAAGATGACCGATAAAGTTCTTGATAAAGTTTTCTGGTATGAACAAATACTTGATGCTATCCCCTTCCCCGTTTCTGTAACCGACACACAAATGAACTGGACCTTTATAAACAAGTCAACAGAAAATATTCTTAATAAAAAAAGAAACGAAATCGTAGGACAAAACTGTTCAAACTGGGGAGCTGATATTTGTAATACCGACAAATGCGGAATTGAATGTCTGAGAAAAGGGAAAGCAACAACGTTCTTCAGCAACTCCTTGCATAATCTTGAATTTAAAGTTGATACTGCCTTCCTGAAAAATAAAAACGGTGTGAACATAGGACATATTGAAGTTGTTCAGAATATCACCGCTGAAAAAGAACAGGAAAAATATCTTGTTGAGAGTACCAATAAAATGATGGAGGGTATGGACAGGTTTGCTAATGGTGATCTCAGTGTAAGACTTGAAATAAAAAATGATGACGCAATAGGAAAAGTATTCAAAGGATTTAATGACCTTGTTGAAAATGTCGGCGCAATCATTTCACAGGTTAGTGAAGCAGTCCAGGCAACAGCCAGTGCATCAAATGAAATTTCATCATCAACTGAAGAAATGGCTGCAGGTGCTCAGGAACAATCTGCTCAGGCCGGTGAAGTCGCTTCTGCTGTGGAACAAATGACAAAGACTATTCTTGAAACTACAAAGAATGCTTCTTCTGCCTCCGAAGCAAGCAAGAATGCAGGTCTCATCGCTAAAGAAGGCGGCTCTGTGGATAAACAAACTATCGATGGCATTAACCGTATTGCCGATGTTGTTAAACAATCTGCCGATACTGTACAACAACTCGGTAAAAGCAGTGACCAGATCGGTGAGATAATTCAGGTTATTGATGACATTGCTGATCAGACTAACCTCCTTGCTCTTAACGCTGCTATTGAAGCGGCAAGCGCCGGTGAACAAGGTAGAGGTTTTGCTGTGGTGGCCGATGAAGTAAGAAAACTTGCTGAACGTACAACAAAAGCAACTAAAGAAATAGCTCTGATGATAAAACAGATTCAGAAAGACACCCAGGGTGCTGTTGAGTCTATGAACCAGGGGACTATGGAAGTGGAGAAAGGTAAAGAACTTGCAAACAAAGCAGGTGACTCTCTTAAGCAGATAATTACTGGTGCAGAAAGTGTTGTGGATATTGTATCTCAGGTTGCTGCTGCAAGTGAGGAGCAGTCATCTGCTGCTGAACAGATCAGCAAGAACATTGAATCGATAAACGCTGTTACACAGGAAAGTGCTCAGGGTGTACAGCAGATTGCAAGAGCGGCTGAAGATCTGAACAGGCTTACTAACAATCTTGAAGAACTTGTTTCAAGGTTTAAGATTTCTGCTGATCAGAAATCATCTAATGCTGCTTCACATAAAAGTAATCTTGCCGTTAGGCAGAATGGAAAAATTATTCACAATTATTGAATTAAAAAGATATTGCCCTTTTAGAATTTTGATGTTCTCAAATCTTTATCGAATACCCGAATTAAGATTTTTGGATTATATTACGGGCAATTAAATGATTTGGTAGGGGTTCATCTAATACTGTGATTTATGAAAGATGTAAAACGAAAAGATATTATAGGGATTGCGATTTTAATAATTCTTGTAATTACGATTCTGTCTATCTACTACTATAATTCAGAATCAGAAAAAATTGATCATGACAAACAAGAATACCTAAAAGCAATAAATGAACTAAAAATTGATCAAATAGTTCAATGGAGGAAAGAAAGACTCTCGACCGCAAAATTTTTCCCCACCATAGGAAAATTAATTAAACACACCGAAGAACTACGAAAAAATCAGAATATCGGGGAAGCCAAATCCTACTTCAATAAATCTCTACTGCCGTTTAAGTTAAATCATTACTATGAAAATGTTTTTATCACTGAACTAAATGGCTCAATTTTATTTTCGCTTGATTCAACTTATTCCATAACAGAAGAAAGAACCACAGAGATAATTAAACAAGCAGTAGAAAATGATTCAGTTATATTCAGCGACTTTTATTATAACTCAAAAGATGAAACAATTTATTTTGATCTTGTCTCCCCTATCAAAAACAACGATGGTGAAATCATTGCAGCCATTATTCAAAGAACCGAGCCTTCACACAGTATTTACCAGCTAATAAATAAATGGCCGTCTGAAAGTAAATCAGCTGAGTCTTATATCTTCAAAAGACTGGGAAACAGAATTATCTTCCTGTCGGAATTACGCCACAAATCAAATGCGAAACTCGATTTTACAATCCCAGCTAGTGATACAAATGTAACCTCTGTAAAAGGGATTTTAGGAAGACAGGGAAAGCTTGAAGGAATTGATTACAGGGGTTTATCAGTTTTAGCAAACCTTCAAAAAATCCATGGTACAGACTGGTTTCTCATTTCAGAAATTGATAAAAATGAAATCTACAAAGACATCATTTACAGAATAGAAACACTGATTGCAATTGTATTGATCTCAATGACTGCCCTGTTACTTGGTTATCTTTTTCTAAAAAAGTCTAAACAATCAAAGCAGTTTGAAAATAAATTCCTTAAAGAAAAAGAACTGGTTGAGATTCAGAAAGAGTTCAGAACAACTCTATACAGTATTGGGGATGCGGTAATAACCTCGGACAGTAACGGCAGAATTAAATACATGAACACTGTCGCTGAGTCATTGACCGGCTGGACTGAATCGGAAGCAAGCGGACTACCGCTTGAAAAAGTTTTCATTATTATAAATGAAACGACAAGAGAAAAGATCGATAATCCCGTACAGAAAGTTATGAAGCAGGGAACTGTAGTCAGTCTTGCTAACCACACATTACTGATCTCCAAACAGGGTAAAGAAATTCCAATCGCAGACAGCGGCGCACCAATAAAAGATCTTAATGGAAATATTATTGGCGTTGTACTTGTATTCAGAGATCAGACTGATGAAAGGGCAAAAGAAAAAGCAATATTGGAAAGCGAAGAAAAGTTTAGAAAGATGACCCTAAACTCTCCAATGGGTATGCACTTTTATGAATTGAGAGAAAATAATTCTTTGGTCTTAATAGGAAGTAATCCTGCAGCAGATAAATTACTCGGAATTGATCATAAAATGTTTTTAGGTAAAACCATTGAGGATGCATTTCCTCAATTGGCAAATACCGAAGTCCCGCAAAGATATATTGAGGCTGCTTCCAAAGGAATATTATGGGCTACAGAACAGATATCTTACAAGGATGATAAGATTGAAGGGGCATTCGAAGTAAAAGCCTATCAGACAAAACCTAATAATATGGTTGCTGTTTTTACAGATATAACAGAACGTAAGAGATTTGAAACTGTCCTGAAGAACGAGAGAGACAGAATCAGTGCAATTCTCAACCTTATAGTTGATCCGATATTTGTAAAAGATGATCACCACCGGTTTACATTTGGTAATAAAGCATTTTTTGAAATGATAGGGTTAGATGAAAAAGATGTAATTGGAAAAACTTTAGCTGAAAACATTCCGGATGATGAGATGAAACTCTTCCTTAAAGTTGATCGTCTTGTTCTTGATACCGGAATAACTGATACACGTGAAGAAGAGCTGACAATTAACAACCAGACAAAAACAATTATAACAAGTAAAACCCGGTTAACCGATGATTCCGGAAACAGATTTTTAATTGGTTCTTTACATGATATAACCGACCGCAAAAACGCTGAAAAAGAAAAAGCACATTTTAATGACTTGATGAAATATATTATCTCGAATACAAAAAGCTCCATATCTGTGTTCGATACAAAAATGAATTATATCTATGTAAGCGACCGGTATTTTGATGATTTTCATCTTGCTGATAGAAATATAATAGGGCGCAATCATTATGAAGTTTTTCCGGATCTGCCCCAGTTCTTGCGTGATATACATAGTCGTTCCTTGAGGGGTGAGACTATTAACGGTGGTGGTGACCCACTGGCACTTTCGGATGGTTCTTTGGTTTGGTCAAACTGGACCTGTATGCCCTGGTACAATAATGATGAAACAATTGGTGGAATAATAGTCTATTTAGAGGTTATTACTGATCGTAAAAAAGCGGAGGAAGAATTAAAAAAACTATCCCGTGCTATTGAACAAAGCACTGCAACAATTATGATGACAAGTGCAGATGGTACAATTGAATATGTCAATCCAAGATTTTCACAAGTAACAGGTTATACATTAGAAGAAGCAGTTGGTAAAAATCCAAGAATATTAAAATCTGATTATACATCTAAAGAAGAATACTCAGATTTATGGAAAACCATTTTAAGCGGCAGAGAATGGCGGGGTGTTTTTTACAACCGGAAAAAGAACGGTGAACTTTACTGGGAGTCTACGATTATCTCCCCGATTGTAAATAACGATGGTAAAATTTCAAATTTTGTTGCCATAAAAGAAGACATAACCGAACAAAAAAGAACTACTGAAGAATTGATCCGGTCTAAAGAAAAAGCCGAGGAGATGAACAGAATAAAATCATACTTCTATGCTAATATGAGTCATGAATTAAGAACACCTTTCGTTGGAATACTCGGCTACTCTGAATTGCTTGTTGATGTACTAACTGATCCGGAACATCAGCAAATGGCAAAACAGATTTTTACATCTTCAAAAAGACTTACAGAAACCCTGAACAACATTCTTAACATTACTAAAATTGAATTTGACCGTATTGTCCCCCTGATAACACAAACTAATCTTTACGCACTTTTACATGAGATCAAATCACTTTACGAAATAGCCGCCAAACAAAGGAACACCGAGTTAATTCTTGAATATGAACATTCATCCGAGATAATTCCTACAGATGCAAAACTGCTGCGTGAAGTCCTGGTAAATCTTATAAACAACGCAATCAAGTTTACTTCAAATGGTTTTATAAAGATAAAAGCCGAATGTATTGTTGAAGGTAAAGATGAAATGATATGCATTAAAGTTTCGGATACAGGGCTTGGTATTCCTAAGGAAAAACAAAATTTAATATGGCATGAATTCCGACAGGTCAGTGAAGGTCTTAACCGTTCATTTGAAGGAACAGGCCTGGGTTTAACAATCACAAAAAAATATGTTGAAATACTCGGCGGAAATATTTCTCTTGAGAGTGAAATGGGTAAGGGTTCGGTTTTTATAATAACATTACCTTTGTTAAAGAATTTTCTCTTGACTGAGCCTGAGACAGTAGTAACTGCTAATGCCGCGGGAAATATATCAGAACAAAAAAAACAAAAACGTCCGCACCTGTTGTATGTTGACGATGATATCGTATCAAGAGAGTTCATAAAACTTGTGGTAGAAAGAACCGGCTGCACCCTGGATATTTCTCCAAATGCTGATGAAGTTCTGAGATTGATCAATGAAAAAAAATATGATGGATTTTTAATTGATATCAACCTCGGTTCGGGTATGGATGGACTTGAATTAGTAAAGAACATTCAGATAATGAATAATTATAAAAACACACCGGCTATTGCAATAACAGCTTATGCTTCAGATTCCGACAGGGAAGAATTTTTAGCCAACGGCTTTACACATTACCTGAGTAAACCATTTGGAGTTGATGAATTAAAATCACTGCTTACAAATATTTTTTTCAGTTAATCACATCTCCACTTTAATCTGTTTGTTATTGGGTTTTATTAACCGCAGGGGGACGCATAATATGTGTCCCCTACGCCTTTATTCTCATTGAAAATTATAAACTAATTGAATAAGTTACTGACGGTAATTGTTGTTTATTTTAACCCTTTAAACAACGACTGCAGAATTACCTAACCCCCAAGCCCGATGTGTCCTGCCCGCGCATCGGGCGTTTTTATTTTAAATAATTGATAAACAATTTTATTAAAGATATTTTTGTACAAACAATATGGTGGGCTATGACCTTCGAAGATTTCAAGACTCAACTTTCTAAAGCAACAACTGAAGAAACAGTAAAATCCATTTATTCCAAATACTTTAAATTAAACTATGACACTTCATTCAAACACGATCTCTATACCGAACAGGTATTGTTTGAATTTAAACACGATAAAAATCTCGGTAACATAAAATCATTAGCAACGACATTAGCCCAAACACTTTATTACATTAATAAGATAAAGTTCAAGAGTGTTGATAAGAAAATTCCATTCTTTATTTGTATCGCTGATAAAAATGAAGCGTTAATTACACAAACAGATAATTGGAAGAATTACTATTCAAACGAAGCCTACGACTGGGAAAGACCCGCAAGTAAACCAGACCCAAAACTCGTTGACCATTTAGTAAAAGAACCTGAAACCAGTAAACTTCACGTTTATAAAGTTATTCAAAAGGGTGAACACGCCGCATTTAAAAAGAATCTTGAAAATGCACTCAACCCACAAATGATTATTGATTTTGGTGATAAGAAAGTTATTAACGAAGATAACTTCGAAGCAGTCTTTAATCATTGGAAAGATATTATCGGTAAGCACATTCAAAATGGGTACAAAGAATCTTTTTACTTCCTTGCAAACATTCAAAAGGATAGAGTAATAATTGACAAAGAAAACAACAGGGTTGTTTTTACTTTTGAAGATCATAATTCCAAAACACAAAAAATACTTATGCAGGATTATGATTACTTCTGGAGCTTTTACGATTATGTGACCAATCCGGAAACTATAAACGGTATTCATATAAAGTTAGACAGACTTACCGATGAGAGTCAAAGAAGATTTGAAGGAGAGTTTTATACGCCGATAAGGTTTGCACAAAAAGCAATAACCTATTTTAACAAAGTCTTTGGTAAAAACTGGTACAAGAACGGCAAATACAGAATTTGGGATATGGCTGCCGGTACTGGTAATCTCGAATATCATTTACCTGCAGAATCATATAAATATTTATATATGTCAACACTTCACGCAAGTGAAGCTGACCATCTTAAAAAAGTTTTTCCTAATGCAACGTGTTTTCAATATGACTACCTGAATGATGATGTTGAAAATGTCTTTAATAAAGAAGCATTACCATTTGAACCTAACTGGAAACTCCCAAAGAAACTTAGAGATGAACTAGCAGACCCAAACATAACCTGGATAGTCTTTATCAATCCGCCATTTGCCACTGCACAAGATGCAAAAGCAGATGGCAGATCAAAAAAGGGTGTAAGTAAAACCAGGTTAGAAATAGTTATGGATCGATATAAAATTGGTCATGCTAAACGGGAATTATTTGCACAATTTATGTTCAGGATAAAAAATGAGATGCCCGTCAAAACTTATCTTGGTATGTTTTCGACATTGAAATATTTGAATGCACCAGATACGGTAGAGTTTAGAAAAAAATATTTTGATTATGATTATTGTAGTGGGTTCTTATTCCATTCTAAAAATTTTCATGGTGTTAAAGGTGATTTTCCAATTGCTTTCTTAATCTGGAATTTATTTAAGAAAGGAAAAACAAAAACAATTGAAATTGATATTTCGGCAGATGATGCAGAAACAATTGGAATTAAACACTTACGTTTAATTAATAAAAAGGATGTATTAAATAACTGGTTTGAACGTCCCCAAAACACAAATGATTTTATTCTACCACCATTAAGTAACGGTATTACAGTTAAACACGATAACCTTGATACAAGGCATCGAGCAAGACCTGATTTCTTAGCCTCAATTTGCAGTAATGGTAATGATTTACAACACGCTCATTATGTAGTTATACTATCTTCACCCAACGCGAGTGCAGGTGCATTCTCCGTAATCAAAGAAAATTTTGAACAAGGCATGATGCTTCATGCAGTAAAAAAAATTCCAAAACCAACTTGGTTAAATGATAGAAATCAATTTCTAATTCCGCATACTGAACCGAGTAAGGATTTTATAATTGATTGTGTTGTATGGAGTTTGTTTTCTAATTCAAATCAAACAACTGCATTAAAAGATGTTATATACAAACGTAAAACCTACCAGATAAAAAACAACTTCTTTCCATTTAGAATAGAAGAAATAAAAAAATGGAAGATAACGGAACCCGATTTTAAACTTCAGATAGTAAATGATGAAAACCGATTTGTTGCAAACTGGATATCCAAAAACAAATTAAGTGATGAATCAACAAATGTTTTAGACAAAGCCCGTGAAGTTTATAAAATTTACTTTGCCAACCTCAATAAAATGGTAACAAAAAAATGGAAGATTGATACCTGGGATGCAGGATGGTATCAGATAAGAAGATGTTTAACAGAACATAACATCGGTCTTGATGAATTAAAAGAACTAAGCAAAGCAAACGAAAAACTCGCAAACAAAATTCTGCCGCAAATAGAAGAATATGGCTTTCTCGATAAGGATGAGGTTTTTGAAAAATAAATTAAGTATAAATAGAAACTCCAAACACAGGACACACAATGAAAATACTATTTTTAATAAACGACGCACCCTATGGCACAGAAAAATTCTATAACGCCTGCCGTCTTGCAATGCAGTTACAAAAAGAACACGCACAAACAGAAGCTTTAATATTCCTTATGGCAGACGCAGTAACCGGGGCACTGCAAAACCAAAACACACCACAAGGTTATTACAACATAGAACGAATGCTTAAAGCCATCAACAACAAAGGCGGCAAAATAAAACTCTGCGGCACCTGCCTCGATGCAAGAGGACTTACCGAGTTAAAATTTATTGACGGCTGTGAAAGAAGCACAATGAGCGAACTTGCTCAATGGACAGTTGATGCGGATAAGGTTTTTACATTTTAAATCACCAATCCCCAAAAGATGACATCTTTTGGAAAAGATGTCATCTTCCCCTAATCTGTCCCATCCCCTGTCAAAGTTGCGCACTATCACTTTAAAAATGCATTTACACTTTTAAAAAATGCTAAATGCCTTTTCAAAAATGGGTTATGCCACTTTAAAAATGCATTATGCCTTTTTAAAATCGCATTATGCCGATTCAAAATTGCATTATGTCACTTTAAAACTGCATAATATCATTTCAAAATTGCATTATGCCTTTTAAAAAATGCATTATGCCGATTCAAAACTGCAAAGTATCACTTTAAACTTGCAGTATGCCGGTTGTGATAAAGCATTTTGTAATCGGCATTCTCTGTTTTGTATCTGGCATTTCCTGTTTTTTAAAAGTGATTTAACATTTTTGAAGTTGTAACAGGCTGCATTCAGTTGTCACCTCCAGTTTCTGAAAATACATTTTGCGGCTTTAGTTTGGCACTTAGCAATTTTAAACTGTGTAAATAGTTGACAAGTTAGTCATTGAGTATTATTTTTATTCCGGTCGGTGTCCAATAAGGGCTTTTTGGGCGGACACTCCTAAAATATATCCAATCACAAAATAATTTCAGGAGGTTTTTATGGCTTCTTCGTCAGAACAAACTTTTGCGCAGCGTTACACCAAAGCGCGCCAGTTGGTAGAGTATCTTATTATGCAGCCAACTTATGCGCCAAGCAACGTTGAACTTGAACCGGGCGATCTTACAGATTTGCTTGACAGTATTGAAGATGCGAACGATACCGTCGCTTCAAAGCTTTCAGTTGTACAGACTGAACAGGATCAGCGTTTTAATCTTGTTAAAGGTGATGACGGAATTATAAAACGCGCTACTCAGATTCGTGATCATATAGGTTCGTTTCTTCCTAAAGGTAAAAAGGAAAAGGATTATGAAAAGGCAAAGAAGATTGTGCAGAAACTTCGCGGAAGAAGGCTGACCAAAAAACCTCCGTTAAACCCTGATGGCACACAACCAAAAACAAACTCAACTATTGAAGTAAGTTTCGGTTCAATGCACGGTACAGGTAAGGAACTGCTTGAGATAATAAAAACAATTCCAGGTTACTCTCCAAGCAATCCGAATCTAACCATAGTAAACTTCACTGCATATCTTGCAAGTATAGGAGAAAAGAATAAATCTGTTGCTAAACTTAATGAGGAGTATGATGATGCCGCAGAGGCGCGTCTTGCTCTTTACAATACTCTTGCAGGCAGGTTAACAAAAATTAAACTCGCACTTGCATCACAGTATGGCAAGGATTCAAATGTGTATAAGGATGCTGTGGCTTATATGTAAGATGTCAAATGTGAAATGTCAAATGGAAAAACCCGCTCTTGTGAGCGGGTTTTTTATTAATAAAAATAAATATGTTTTTTGTGTTGACAATAAAACAAGACTGATGTACGTTTGTACAGGTTCAAATAATGAAATGGGGGTGATCGGCTTTGCAAACATATACGGGTATTTACAGTCTCATAGAATCTTTGCTTTGCCTTCGACACC
>JAEXTA010000021.1 GCA_023453665.1 Bacteroidota bacterium
TGTCAGTAATGCCTTCACAGGTGTTTATATGCTCACAAATACAAGTCAGGGTGAAAATGCCAATCTGACTATACAGTTGCAGAGATTAGCAACAACAGATGGTTTTTATGGAAACCTTGCTTACACCTGGGGTTCATCAAAAGATGTTAACAGTGGTGTAAGTGCACAGGCACGCTCATCATGGAGATTTAATCCACAGCAAGGTAATCCTAATTTACCGGTTCTTACTTTTTCTGCTAATGACAGACGTCACCGCGTATTAGCAGCAGTTTCATATACCTATAATTGGGGTATTGAAAATCTGAATACAAATATCGGCATCTTTTATAATGGTTATAGTGGCCGACCGTTCTCATATTTTGTTAACGGAGACGTAAATGGTGATGGTGAAATCGATAACGATTTAATCTATATACCAAAAGATGAAGATGATATTATTCTCGTAAGCTCGACCGGAACTGAATTACCTAAAACTGATGCCGCATATCAAACTCTTTTCAATTATATAAATAATGATGATTACCTTAAAGATAATAAAGGTAAAATGTCGGAAAGAAACGGCGCACGTGAACCATGGACTCATCAGATCGATGTAAGAATCAGTCAACAGATACCTACATTCAGCGGACATAATATCGAATTAACATTTGATATTTTGAATGTCTTAAACCTCATTAACTATGAATGGGGATGGCAGAAACAGGTTGCCAATCAGAATATATCACCGCTTACTTTCCATAGTCTTGAAACCACACAAGGTTCACCAAACTACGGAAAAGCACGTTATACATTAAACAACACAAGTGATCCTGCTGCACCCCTTAATCTTGAATCAAGATGGCAGGCTCAATTTGGAATAAGGTATACTTTCTAAAAAGTTTTATCTTAATAAAAAAGCCCTCACAATTGTGAGGGCTTTTATTATATCTCAGATTAATGGTGTACAACTTTTGCTTAAACTACAATTTTAATGCAATAGTTTGAGTACTCTGTCAAGTCTGATTGATCCTAATAGTCTGAATAAATCGGAAAACGGAATTTCTCTATCCCAAGAAAATAATGTTATGAACGCTTCACCAACAACCATATCTCTTGGCACAAAGCCCCAGAAACGGCTGTCAAGACTATCATCCCTGTTATCGCCCATCATAAAGTAATAATCTTTTTTAATTGTGTATGAAGTAACTTCTTTACCTTCGATATAAACAACACCCTGTCTTACATCAACAACACGTTTACCAAATTCTCTGTCAATTATAGTTCTCCACTCTTCAATATTTGTTGAAGAAAGTTGTATCACATCTCCTGCTTTAGGTACAACAAGTGGACCGTAATTATCTTCATTCCACGGTTTGCCTTTAGGGAAGATTCTCGGTTCTACATATCCTTTGGGACGTGCGTTAGGACTAAGATATTTTATGTGTGTAGGAATCCAGAATTCTTTTCCGTTTACAAAAACTACTTTGTCAACTATTTCTACTGTATCGCCCGGCATACCTATACATCGTTTTACATAATTTACTCCGAGTTCGTTTGCCTGCAGCTGGTCTCTGTCGCCGGGATATTCAAATACAACAATATCTTTTGCTTTTGGTTCGCGTAAAGATGGCAATGTAAAATAGGGAAGCTGTACTTCTGTAAAAGGAATATATTTTGGTGATGAAGCGCCAAATACAAATTTATTTACAAGAACAAAATCACCAACAAGAATTGTATCTTCCATAGAACCGGTTGGTATTCGTGTATTTTGAATTACAAAAGTAATGATAAAGAATGCAGCAATTGCCGCGAACAAAAGTGATTCAAAAAACTCCTTAATTTTTTCTTTTGGTGTTTTTACTTTGTTCAGTTCCTCTTCGGTTTTAACTCCGAAAAATCTTTTTAATCCGCTTTTAAATGACAAGTTAGTCTCCCGTTGTTATAACAATTAAATTAAAATTATTGTACTGATTGTTTCAGCTGTTCAAGTTTTTGTTTAAGAATTTCATTTACAATTTTTGGATTAGCTTTTCCTGATGTTGCTTTCATTACCTTGCCCACAAATGATGAAAATACTTTCTCTTTACCTGAGAGAAATTCTGTTACCTCATTCCGACTTTTGTTTAATACTTCAGTGATGATTTCATCAATCAATTTTACATCAGAAATCTGTCCAAGATTTTTTTCTTTTATCAGTATATCCGGCTCTTTTCCTGTTTGAATAAGCTCCGGAAAAATTTCCCTGGCAATTTTATTACTAACTGTTCCATCGTTTATCAGGTTAATTAGTTTACCAAGTCTTGAAGGTGGAAATGAAAATTCGTCTATGCTGATTTTATTTTCATTCAGAATTTTCATCACATCTACCATAACCCAATTACTTGCGCTTTTATAATCGTCAGAAATGCTGATTACTTTTTCATAATAATCCGCGACCGGTTTTGATTGTGTTAAAATATCAGAATCATATTCCGGAAGATTAAAATCTTTAATAAATCTCTCACGTTTAATATCGGGCAGTTCCGGAAGAATGTTTTTTATTTTATTCATCCATTCTTTATCAACTAAAACAGGGAACAGATCAGGCTCAGGAAAATACCTGTAGTCGTGTGCATCCTCCTTACTTCTCATCGGGATGGCTTCATTATTATCAGCATTCCATAACAATGTCTGTTGAATAACTTTTTCACCGTTTTCAATTAAATCAATCTGTCTCTCTATTTCAAAATTTATGGCGCGTTCAACATTACGGAATGAATTCATATTCTTAATTTCAGTTTTGATCCCGAGTGCGCTGCTTCCAGTTTCTCTGATTGAAATATTAGCATCGCACCTTAATGAACCCTCTTCCATATTTCCGTCACAAATTTCAAGGTATTGAACAAGCTGTCTTAGTTTCATTAAATATTGTGATGCTTCTTCTGCCGTTCTTATATCGGGTTCGCTCACAATTTCAAGAAGGGGAGTGCCGCAACGGTTAACATCAACTAAAGTATCTGTCCCATGATCGTGGATTAATTTTCCTGCATCTTCTTCAAAATGAATTCTTGTTATCCCAATCTTTTTTATTCCTGATGATAACTGAATTGTAAGATGTCCATTTTCACAAATTGGTTCTTCGTATTGTGATATCTGGTAACCTTTGGGCAGGTCAGGATAGAAATAATTTTTTCTTGCAATGATTGAGCGCTCTGAAATTTTACAATTACAGGCTAAACCAAGCAGTACAGCAAACTCTATAACTTTTTTATTCAGTACCGGCAAAACTCCGGGATGCCCAAGGCAAACCGGGCACACATTTGAATTTGGTGAACTGCCAAATTTTGTTGAACATGAACAAAATGCTTTTGATCCGGTAAGTAACTGGGCATGAACTTCAAGTCCTATTACTGCTTCATATTTGGGATTGGTTTTCAACATCTCAATTTTGAAGGTCAAATATATAAAAGAAACTCTATATGTTGAAAAGATAATTACGATAAGTAAAGTTCAATGATAAGTTGAACTATTGATTGATGATTTATAGTCAGTTTTTTATGCCCTGAGGTCTTGATACGATTTACTAACCAGTAATGAAATTTTTTCTTAGTTGTTAAATATCTATTTTCTTTTCAGAAAATTATAATGCAAAACATTATTGATGAATAAAACACAGCTAACTGGACTTTGGTCTGGAATACTTTCATTTATAATTATTTTCTTTTTTATTGAAGTTGACCCTGCAAATCCTTCATTATCAAAGATGGCTGCAATTGCATCGTTGATGGCAATATGGTGGATGACTGAAGCTATCCCGCTTGCTGCAACATCATTAATCCCTTTAGTCTTTTTTCCATTTACTGGAATAATTAAAGGCGATGAAATAGCATCAGCATATATCAACACTGTTATCTTTCTTTTCCTTGGCGGATTTATGCTGGCAATTGCAATGGAAAATTCCGGATTACATAAAAGGATAGCGTTAAAAATTATTTTATTCTTCGGTGGCAGTATTAATTCGATCATACTTGGTTTTATGATCTCGACGGCATTTTTATCCATGTGGATTTCAAACACGGCAACCGCAGTTATGATGCTGCCGATAGCTATGTCCATCATTAACAAAATGGAATTATCGTTTGGTGTAGAACGGACAAAAAATTTTTCTAAAACTCTTATGCTGTCTGTGGCTTATGGATGTAGTATTGGCGGGATTGCAACATTGATCGGGACACCGCCAAATTTAGTTTTTGTAAAAATTCTGAATATACTTTTTCCTGAAGCGCCTCAAATATCTTTCGGAACATGGATGTTATTATGTATTCCGATAACATTAATGCTTCTTGTATTTACATATTTTTTACTTACCCGGTTTTTATTTCGTTCGGATAAAAATCTTTCAATAGAAAAAAATCTTATCAAAGATGAATACAAAAAACTTGGCAGGATAAGTTTTAATGAAAGAGCAGTAGGAATAATTTTTTCAATCGCAGTTATACTTTGGATTTTCAGGGCAGACCTTAACCTCGGTTTTATGGTAATAAGCGGATGGTCATCACTGTTATCAAAACCTGATTTTATTGATGACGGTATTATTGCAGTAATGATGGCATCAACATTATTTTTCATTCCATCAAAAAATGAAAATGGAAAACGGACAGGTATTCTTGATTCAAACGTGTTTAACAAAATTCCATGGGGAATAATACTTCTGTTCGGCGGTGGTTTTGCGCTTGCAAAAGGTTTTACTACAACAGGGCTTTCCGAATACATCGGGGTACAGTTTCTTGGTTTAAAGGATTTGTCTCCGGTTGTTATAATTTTAGTAACTGCGATAACAATTAATTTTCTAACCGAGTTGACCTCAAATACAGCAACAGCACAGATGATTTTACCAGTAGTTGCATCCGTATCCGTAGCTATCGGATTAAATCCATTACTACTAATGATAACGGCAACCCTATCAGCTTCAATGGCCTTTATGCTTCCTGTCGCAACTCCTCCCAACACAGTTGTATTTGCCAGCGGAAAATTAAAAGTAATTGACATGGTTAAAGCCGGCTTTATGCTGAATCTACTTTCCGTAATTGTAATCAGTTTACTCGTATATTTACTCGGCTCAATTTTATTTGAATTGAACATCTTTCCTGGTTGGGCCGAAATTAAATAAAATTAACGAATAGGAAATTTGATGATCCTTTACAGCGTCACAATCATTGTCAAAAAAGATATTGAAGAAGAATGGAAAAAATGGATGTCGCAGATCCATTTGAGTGATGTCATGAAAACAGGATATTTCAATGAGTATAAATTTTACAAAATATCTATTCCCGCCGGGCTGCCGGATGAATCAACATATGTAGTGCATTATAAATGCAAAAATATTAATGACTATGTCGAATATGCGCAAAAGGAAGCCCACAGACTCCGCGAAGAACACGCTTTAAAGTTCCCGGGAAAGTTTACAGCCGCCAGAGCAATTATGGAAGAAATTGAAGTAATAGAATAAATTTTCTTCCATAAATCAGAATTAATTTAGAACCGTTCAAACTTTTTACCTTTACAAAACATCTAAGATTTGACATCTTGTTCTAAAATTTTTCAAACCTCAAAGAAATATTTAACATTATAACAAAAGGAGTCTTTATGATTAAAAAAGCAATTATGCTCATTGTACTAACAGTATTTATTATCGCAGGTTTTGTTTATTTACCGGGAAATTCCAGCAATGAAAAAATGGAATTAGCCGGTGATATAACCTCGGTTGAAAATTTCACTTTAAAAGATGTAAATGGTAAAACGCATTCTCTGACCGATTATAATAAGTCCAAAGCTATAGTCATCATTTTTGTATCTACTCAATGCCCTGTATCTAATGATTATAATACACGGATGGCAAAGTTGTATGAAAATTATAAAGATAAAAACATAACAGTACTTGGAATCAATTCAAACAAAGCTGAAAGTATTAGTGAAATAAAATCACACGCAGAAAAAAATAAATTCGGATTTCCGGTTCTTAAAGATGAAAAGAATGTGATCGCAGATAAATTTGCAGCAAGTTTTACTCCTGAAGTTTATGTGCTTGATCCGTCATTTAGTGTAGTTTATCACGGAAGAATTGATGACAGCAGGGATGAATCAGGTGTTTCGGTTAAAGATCTATCAAAAGCGCTTGATGAAATTTTGCAGGGTAAGAAAGTAACCATCGCAAAAACAAAAGCATTTGGGTGTACAATTAAAAGAGTATAATCTATGAAATTCATTTTGCTGTCCGGTATTAGCATATTTTTTATTTTGCTTTACGGATGTTCTGATGAACAAAAAAATAATCTGACAGAAAAAAATAACTCCATAAATAATTATGTCGTTGATACATTAAATGCCGGACAGTTAAATGAAATCATTAATAACAGGAATGGAAAAATTCTGTTCATAAACTTCTGGGCTACCTGGTGTGTGCCCTGTGTTGAAGAATTCCCCGATATAGTTAAACTCGCAGAAAGTTATAAAGAAAAAGATGTTGAATTTTTAAGTTTAAGTGTCGATCTTGTTAAAGAAATAAATTCAGCGGTTATTCCGTTCCTTCAAAAACAAAAGGTTAACTTTCCCGTTTTCGTTATACCAGAAAAGGAAAGTGAAAAAGTTATTAACCGTGTTCAACCTGACTGGAACGGTGCAATACCGGCAACCGCTGTTTATAACAGGGAAGGAAAACTTGTAAGTTTTATTACCGGACTTGCAACTTTTGATAAATTCAAACAGAAGGTTGATGAAGCATTAAAGATGTGATTTGATTATGAGATTATTCAATAAAATATTTCTGTCAGTATTTGTACTCGCATCTTTAACATTTCAGTCGTGCCGTGAAGAAATCATCTCTCCCGGAAATCCCGCAGGCAATATTAATGAACCGGTGTTTGAAAGTTATATCGATTTTTACACTTTCAAAATAAATGCTTCGAACGCCACACTTTCTCTTTCCGATTACACTTACTTTAATGCAAATATAAACTACCTGTCGTTTTCTGTAATAGACCATAGCAGCGGTAGTGCGGATCTGATGTTGTGGACGAGAAACAATCTTAAAATTTATGATACCCGGTTAAGCAAAGACTTTTCAAGAACAACTGTAATAATTGACGGAAACATACCTGAACTGATCCAGATAAAACTTAATGACTTCACGGGCAAAGTGAGTATTCAGTTAAGCAGGTACTAACTTTTCAAAACTTTCCAAGATAGAGATTAAAAATTATTCCACCTGAAGAATATTTATTGTTCAGATTAATAAACAACCCTGTTCCAATCCCGATAAAATCAGTGATATCTTCTCTCAATTCTATTTCTAATGGAATGCTAAAGAAAGATTTTCGCTCATAAGTATTGTGAGTATTAACTTTGATTTCATTTTCATGATCAGGAATTTTTTGATATAAATTATAGGCAAACCCAGCCCGCCATAAAATATTATAATTGAAATCTTTTTTTATTAGCAAGAAGAAAGGAAACGGAAACAGTAATCCCCTCATCCGGAATTCTTTTGCTTTCCCATATTTTAATTGAAAGGATTGAATCGTTTCCTGATGATCACTAAACAGGGAAAGTTCATAAATTTTTTGATAACTGAATGAGAATAAGTTTTTGTCTTTTTCAAAAGTTAACGTACCGTTGATTCCCAAACCAATGTCTGTATCTGAGAAGTTTGCAAAGCCAACACTGTATCCGCCGTTTGCCCAGAGTGAATAAATGTATTCTAAACCGGGATTCTCAGAATCAAAATTACCTGCTGAAGAATTGTTATCCTGTGAATAAAGATCAATACCGG
Organism: Bacteroidota bacterium; assembly: GCA_023453665.1. Taxonomy (GTDB): domain Bacteria; phylum Bacteroidota; class Ignavibacteria; order Ignavibacteriales; family Ignavibacteriaceae. The sequence goes on from JAEXTA010000021.1 coordinate 7,787, forward strand.
CGATAAATACAAAAATGAAATAATACCTGATAAAATATATCATTTCAATCATCCCCAATAAATTATTAAACACAATCAAACTTAAAATGATTTATGACTCAATTACAAGTGTGAATATTTATCACCTCACGGAATGAAATATCCTTAAACATTTTCTTATTTTGGTGTACACAAAATTGAAATTTTAAATGCGGACAAAATTAGATATTGCTAAAAACTGGCTGCCACGTTACACCGGAACTTCATTGAATGAATTCGGCGATTATTTTCTGCTTACAAATTTTCATAACTATGTAACTAAATTCGCCGAACAATTTAAATGTGAAGTTAAAGGGATCGGCAAACCAATGCAGACTGCCACAAACTCACAGGGATTGTCAATCATTAATTTTGGTATTGGTTCTGCAAATGCTGCTACGATAATGGATCTGCTCGTCGCTAAAAAACCTAAAGGCGTTTTGTTTCTCGGAAAATGCGGCGGACTAAAAAAATCAACTGAGCTGGGTCATTTTATTTTACCAATTGCAGCAATTAGAGGCGAAGGTACAAGTGATGATTATCTGCCTAAAGATGTGCCCGCTATGCCGTCATTTAAACTGCATAAATTTGTCAGTGAAAAAATTATGAAACGTGGACTTGAATACAGAACAGGTGTTATATACACCACTAACCGAAGGGTGTGGGAATGGGATACGGCCTTTAAAAAGTATTTAAAGAAACTGTATACTATCGGTATTGATATGGAGACAGCAACACTTTTTATTGTCGGGCTTGTTAACGAAATACCGAGAGGTGCACTACTGCTTGTATCCGATATGCCCATGGTTCCTGAAGGAGTTAAAACTGAAGAATCCGATAAAATTGTAACTGAAAAATACTCTGATATGCATTTACAAATTGGTATTGAAGCAATGACCGACATTGAAGAAAAAGGTGAATTCATAAAACATTTCAGGTATTGAGCTGGTCTAAAGAATAAATTATTGTAAAAATTATAATGTTCGTATCATCAACAAATCCTTTTTGAGGTAACTATGCACAAACATGTATTGACATATTTAAATGTTGTTCTTTTATCCCTGTTTTTTATTTCCTGCGCTGAGGAAATTCAGTTCAAAGAAAAATTTTCGGTGAAGCCCGAAAAACCTTCTGTGAGTGATGAACTGACAGTTTTTTATAAACCTGATTCGGTGATGTTCAAAGGTGTAACAGAATTAAAACTGTACGTTTATATGTATGATACCGACATAATAAATACACTTGAAGTCAATCTTGAAAAGAAAGGTGAAGGCTGGATCGGTAAATTCAAACCTGTTGAAAATACTCTTGGCATGATTCTAAAAGTAAAACATAAAGATGAATTCGATAACAACAATAAAAAAGGTTTTGTAATTCACTTATACGATAAAGATGGAAATATTCTTCCCGGAAGCCGTGCAGGACTTGCCGCAGCTATAAACTCATGGGG
>JAEXTA010000045.1 GCA_023453665.1 Bacteroidota bacterium
ATCTGTCAAAGGTTGGTTCGAAACCGAGGTATTCAAAAGCAGATGATGGAAATATTATTAAGCCGATGCCTACTGCAAAGGAATGTAACGCAACCAGGCACATAAATAATTTTAGAAAGCGCTCCGCTTTTCGGTTCATAAGAGTCCCGTTAGTTGCACTATGTAAATAAGACGAAAATGAAAATGAATTACAAGCAGATCACAATATTTTTTAGATTATTTGTATCAATTGACGAATGTCAATTGTTTTAAAGAAAAAATATTGGTGTTTATTAATCAAACGAATTCTGTTGGACAATGAAATGAATACGAGAAAAGAGCAAGAGTTTAATTAGTTCCGACACAAATTAAAGCAGTTAACAGGTGTTTGTGGTTTATTATCAAACAAAACAGCTACAACATTTTTTCTGCTTCTATAGTCACTTGACCAATGAAAAATATTTATTTCGATTTCATGAATAATTATGAAAACATCAGTGACTAATAAGCTAACGATTAAGTTTAATGTTGCTTTTAATTTTAATAATAAATTTTTAGTAATTATTTTTTCTCAGCTAAAAGATTTACAACTCTTTTTTCAATTTCAATCTCATCCCCTTTCATATACCCAAGGCGCGAATAAATAGTTTTGCCTGAGTTGTCTATCAGTACACAATAAGGTATATCATAAGCAGAATAAATTCTTGCAATTTCCTTATTGGAGTCGTAAAGAACGGGAAATTTATAGTTTTTTGTTTTTACGAGAGGTTTGACTTTAGAAATAGTTTTTTCATTATCAGTTGAAAGCGCAAGTAATACAAAACCATCCTGATTGTATTTTTCATAAAGCTTTGCAAATGCTTCAACTTGTGCAATTGCTGATTTACAGCAAGATGACCAGAAGCATAACAGGATAGGTCCCCTCCCAATAAATTGCTTCAGCTCAACAAAATCATTATTAATATCTCTGAGCATAAAATTTGGCGCGACTTTATCGGATAATTGCTTCGTATCAGTTTGCGCTTGACTAAGAAGACTCAGTCCGTATAATGCTAATAGCAGAAAAAATTGTTTCATATTTAACTTACATCAATTTTATATTTTTATCTTTCAAACTGTAGTGATAAGATAAATCCCTCCAAGTATCACCAGCACTCCGCAAATTCTTTTTATCCATAAAATAATTTTTGATTCTTCCGTCCAGTTAAGATACTGCTGTACTTTTTTTGTTAATGTTCCTGCACCAACAATTACAGCGCAATGCCCTACACCAAATGCCAAAAGTAATATTGATGCTGACATAAAATTTGTTTGTGCGGTTTGAAAAACTATTCCCAGTACAGGAGCCATATAAGCAAATGTACAAGGACCAAGAGCTATACCAAAGAGAAGCCCTAAAATCAATGCTGCAAGTAATCCCTTTGATTTTGTTTGTTTTAATCCCGCTTTGTTCCAGTCGATTTTTATAATATCAAGAAGATAAAGCCCGACTAGAAAAAAAATTCCTGCGACTAAATAATTGCCGATACTTCCAACATCTCCCATCAATCTTCCAAGTGATGCCGTAATAATTCCGATAGCGGCAATCGTAATGAGAATCCCGACTGAAAAAACTAATGACACATAAAAAGTTCTGCTGAGTGTAATTTTTCCCTGCGAGTTAATAAATCCAACAACTAACGGAATGCTTGAAAGATGACACGGTGAAAGAAGTATCGACAACACTCCCCATCCAAATGAAGCGAGTAATGCTATCCAATAATTTTCATAAAGTGCGGTACTAAGTATTGTAAATATTTCTTCAATCATTTTTTTGTTTTTTCTTTTAATCCTTTGGCTTGTAAAATTTTATCAATTTCTGCTTCCGGATAAAATCCTTCATGACGATGAAACTCTTTTCCATTTTCATCAAGAAAAACCTGAGTAGGAATTAATTTAATTCCATATTGTGAAGCATATTTTTTCTGCTCTGTTTTCCACACATCATAGAAAATAACTTTAACCTGGCTGCCATATTTTTCTTCGATTGCTTTCATAACCGGCTGCATTTGTTTACAAGGAATGCAATTCACCGAGCCAAGTTCAACAAATGTTACTTTGGGTTTTACTTCTTTGGTTTGTGCTTCAATGCTCAAAGTAGTTAGTAATAATAGAAGAATCACCGTGATTAAAAATTTTACTTTCATTCTATCTCCCATTTAATTGTTAAATTATTTTAAAGCAATTTGCTTATTGAACAGCCCATCTGCAGGACAGATTTACCAATTCTAATTTTCCTTCAGCCAGTTTATTATCTGTTCGTCTTTTGGAATGACACCCACGCTCTTAATATTTTCATTTATGATTAAACCCGGTGTCATCATAATACCGTAGTTCACCATTTCCTGAATGTCTGTTACTTTTTCAACGACTGCTTCAATATTATTTGAGGCAACCAAATCTCTGACTTTCGCTTCCAATGTTTGACATTTTTTGCATCCCGTGCCGAGTATTTTTATTGATAGCATTTTAAGTCTCCTTATTTCTTTAATTGTTATTAACATATTCCTTTAGTTTAAAAATCATTTCCTCTTCAAATTCAATTATGGTCTTTACATTATTACTTGCATCAAATACTACAACAGATGGAGCAAATAATGTTTCATATTCAATCTGCAATTCATTGTGTTCATATGAATCAATAATCCAAAGATGATAAGCATCATTATTGGTTCTGATAAAATCTAAAAGTTCGACGGTTTGATTTTTACACATTTCAAGTGTGCAATGGCAGGACATCGAAGTGCTGAATAAAATTATTTTCGGAGTTTCTACCGAATAAAATTTTTGCTTGTTATACTCGTAAAAAGTTGTTGAGTAATGAAGATACCAGTAATTGAACAGTACAAGTGAAGAATCTGTTGATATGCTTTTTATAATAGTCTGATAGTTTTGAAAGTGTGCTTTTAAACTATCAAAGGCATTTTCTGTGATGAAATATTTTTCTTCTAATTCACCCGGTTTATTACTTGTATTTAGTATTGAATTGAGTAAGTCTAAATCATCGAGCGGAAGTGATTTGTTTTTCACAAATGACAGATAAACATCAGCGGACTTTGCTTCAATTTTTTCTGGCAGTTGTGCATAGACGTTCATTGAGTGATAAGCACAACAGAATAAGCACAATAAAATTTTTAGAGCCATATAATTTCCCCTTGAAATTATTATTGGTTAAGAACTTTTTTCTACGGACAAATGTCAGGAGCTTTAACAGTTCCTTCTTCAACTTTACCGAAATATTTTTTTTGAAAAAACAGAGCAACATTAACAAGCGCAATCAAAACCGGAACTTCAACCAACGGACCAATAACTGCGGCGAATGCTTCCCCACTATTTATTCCAAACACTGCAATTGCAACTGCAATAGCTAATTCAAAGTTATTACTCGCTGCTGTGAATGAAAGAGTAGCAGTTTTGCTGTAATCCGCGCCAATCTTCTTCCCCATATAAAATGAAACTATAAACATTATCACAAAATAAAAGAGTAACGGTATTGCAATTCTTACAACATCCAGTGGGATTTTAACTATGTACTCACCTTTAAGTGAGAACATCACCACAATTGTAAAAAGTAATGCTATCAGTGTTATAGGAGATATTTTTGGAATGAATTTCTTTTCGTACCATTCTTTCGATTTAACTTTTAAAGCGATAAAACGTGTTAACATTCCGGCTATAAAAGGAATTCCAAGATAGATGAATACACTTTCAGCAATTTGTCCGATAGTTATATCCACTGCAAAAGTTTGAAGCCCGAACCAATTTGGTATAACTGTCAAAAACACATAAGCATAAATTGAGAAGAATAAAACCTGGAAGATCGAATTGAAAGCAACTAATCCTGCTGCATATTCAGTATCTCCTTTCGCAAGTTCGTTCCAGACAATAACCATAGCGATACAACGTGCCAGACCTATCAGTATTAGTCCTGCCATATATTCAGGATAATCCTGCAGAAATATTACTGCGAGCGCGAACATCAGTATGGGACCTATTATCCAGTTCTGAACAAGTGAGAGAGTGAGCACTTTTACATTTCTAAAAACATCAGGCAGTTCTTCGTATTTAACTTTTGCAAGCGGAGGATACATCATTAATATTAAACCAACTGCAATTGGTATGTTCGTTGTGCCAATACTGAATGAATCCCAAAACTTAGCTACGGCAGGAAATAAATATCCGGATAATACACCAACTAACATTGCAAGAAAAATCCACAGTGTTAAGTAGCGGTCTAGGAAAGAAAGTTTTTTTGTAAGTGTACTCATAAATAATCTAAAACTATGATAAACCTAATTGACCTATCGGATGCGACTGATTAAACTGATTTAAATCTGATCTATCAGTTTTCTATTGCCTTAATTCCTTTATATAAAACTCATAAAAATCTCTTTTAATTTCATCCCTTATTTTTCTGAATACAGATAGAATTTCTTCTTCTGTTCCTATCGCATCTGCAGGATCCTCAAATCCAATGTGTAACTGATGTTTTACATTGCCGATAAAAACCGGGCAGGATTCTCTTGCATTGTCACAAACGGTAATTACATAATCAAATTCCTGTGATAAATATTTATCAACGTCTTCGGGAACCCCAGAACTAATATCAATCCCAATTTCTTTCATAACCTGGATTGCTTTTGGATTTACTTTGTCCGAAGGCTTCGTTCCTGCGGAAAATACTTCCAGGTTTTCATCAAAAGATTTTAAAAATCCTTCTGCCATCCGGCTTCGGCAGGAATTGCCTGTACAGAGTATTAAAATTCTTTTTTTCATTTAACTCCTTTCAATCTGTCATACCCGCGTAGGCGGGTATCTCATTATGTAAAATTTAGATTCCCGCTTTCGCGGGAATGACAATTACATTACCAGTTAAAACAGTGACCCATAAATCAATCCGCTTAAAGTTGCCATTAAAATGACTAACGTAACAAACACTACAGTTTTTTGTGTTCCCATAACACTTCTGATGACCAGCATATTAGGAAGTGAAAGTGCAGGACCTGCCAACAATAAAGCAAGAGCGGGACCTTTACCCATTCCACTCGTAATTAATCCTTGTACAATTGGAATTTCTGTAAGAGTAGCAAAGTACATAAACGCACCAGTTACAGAAGCAAAAAAGTTTGAGAACAAAGAATTTCCACCAACCAAATTTGCTATCCATTCATTTGGAATAATACCGTTTGGATTCTCTTGTGAACCGAGAAGAAATCCTGCGACAAGTACGCCGGCAGCAAGCAACGGCATAATTTGTTTTACGAATCCCCATGTTTCACCCAACCATTGGTTAGGTTCATCTTCGGAAAAACTTAAAGCTATTGTAGTCGCCACAACTGCAACTATAAATGGAATGAGCGGATTACTAAAGAAAATTATCCCGGAGATTACTACTGCCAATGTTCCGATTAACACAAATATTTTTTTTACTTTAATTATGTATATCATAGACATAGCAAAACTTAAACCAAACACTCCGGTAATGAACCATTTGTTGGCGAACATAAAATACCAGAAACCTTCTGTTGTATCCGGTTTGCCCCAATTAACAAAAACCAGTATTGCAACAAGGATGAAAAAATGTGTCGCTGTTTGCCAAATCGGTCTGTCTTCGGGAATATCAGGCATTGCAAGTTGTGCTGTCGCTTTTTCTTTTTCTTCTTTACGATAGATGAATGACATCATAAAACCAATAATAATACTGAATGAAACAGCGCCAATTATTCGGGCAATACCTAATTCAAAACCAAGTATTCTTGCTGTAAGAATTATTGCAAGAATATTTATTGCAGGACCTGAATAAAGGAAAGCAACCGCAGGTCCTAAACCAGCACCTCGTTTATGAATACTTGAAAACAGCGGAAGAACAGTGCACGAACACACAGCGAGTATCGTACCTGAACCAGCGGCAACTAAATAAGCTACCCATTGTTTTGCTTTTGCACCAAAGTATTTAACAACAGATGCCTGGCTGACAAAAACAGCAATTGTCCCTGCAATAAAAAATGCAGGTATAAGACAGAGTAAAACATGTTCCTGCGCATACCATTTAGCAAGTACAAATGCTTCATTAAGTGCTGATTTGAAAACCGGATTTTCTATCGGCATAAAATACGCGAACAGAAAAAATCCCGTTATCCATAAAAAACTTTTATATTGTTCTTTCCAGTTCATAACTCAAATCTTGTTTCTACAATTCGTTAAGTATCGAATTATTCATTAAATTTTTTATCTCGAGCATACCTCGTTACGATCAACTACCTGAACTTTTTGTTTATCTGAAATAATTAATTGATCATCGGCTATCCAGAAATCAAGTGTTGACAGGACAGATGATATTCTTGCATCAAATGGTCTCGGATTTATAAGATAGTTCACCCACTTTCCGTCCTTTACCTCAATAATGAAACCGGTTTCCTTAAGTATGCTCAAATGTTTGGACACAGTTGATGTTGCGAGTTGAAGTACTTCTGTAATTTCACAAACACAAAGAGATTTGGATTGAAGCATTTTGAGGATTCTGAGTCGATTCGGGTCGGAGAGAGCTTTAAATATTTTCGTGTTAATTTTATTCACTCCCATAAATTCATTTCGTTATCTGACGAAACATAACACACCTGATGTTCAGAGTCAAATTATTTTTAGTTTACAGAATTAGTTGACAGGCGTGAGTGGTTTTTTTCCAGATAATACGGCAATAATATTTTTTGCAGCAAGCTTTGCCATTGCATTTCGTGCTTCCACCGTTGCACTTCCTATGTGGGGAAGCAGAAAAACATTCTTAAGTTTCAGTAATCCAGGATTCATTTTAGGTTCGTTTTCATAAACATCAAAACCCGCTGACATCAGTCTGTTATTTTTCAGTTGGGAGATTAAGGATTTTTCATCAACAATCTCACCTCTTGCAGTATTTATAAGTATGGCTCCCGGCTTGATCAGTTCAAGTTTTTTTTTGTCAATTAAATGAAATGTCTTTTCATTCAAAGGAACGTGAATGGAAACAATATCAGATAAACTCAAAAGAGTGTTAAGTGATTTCCGTTTTGCAGAAACTTTTCGTTCCAGATATTTATTTGGTACATCGGAGAAATAAACAATTTTACAACCGAATGCTTTTGCACGTTCTGCAACTGCACTTCCTATTCTGCCGGCGCCTATGATTCCAAACACTTTGTTTTTTAATTCCATACCGAGAAGCAGTTCAGGTTTCCATCCCTTAAATTTTTTATTGATTATCATTGAATGACCTTCAATAACTCTTCTTGCGCAGGCAAGAACCAGGGTCATTGTCAGATCAGCAGTTGAGTCGGTAAGGACATCAGGAGTATTTGTGACGATAATCTTTTTTTTCTTTGCATACTTAAAATCAATATTGTTATAACCAACAGCATAGTTTGCAATTATTTTGCACGATGAAAGTTTGTCTATCAGCGTTTTATCAAATTTATCTGTCAGTAAAGAAATGATTCCATCTGCGTTAACTGCTGATTTGATTAATTCATCCCCCGACATTGCCCTGTCAAACTTATTGACAATTACTTCGAATCCATTGTTCAGAAGAAGTTTTTTTGCAACGTCAGGAATTTTTCTCGTTATCAGTACTTTCATTTTTTTACATTTCAGAATAACTGTTTAACAATAAATAATGCTGCAAGGATTCCAACTATATCTGCAATAAGTCCTGCCGGTAATGCGTGCCTTGTCTTCTTAATATTTACTGCCCCGAAGTAGACAGCAAGAACATAAAATGTTGTTTCTGTACTTCCATAAAATGTTGAAACAAGAACACCCATAAATGTATCCGGACCATGGACTGAAATAATTTCTGTCATAATTCCCAGCGATCCGCTTCCTGACAAAGGACGCATTAAAGCCATTGGCAAAGCTTCTGCAGGCATTCCAATAATGTTCATTACTGGTTGAAGAATGTAAACAAGTAATTCCATTGCCCCACCCGCACGAAATATTCCAATCGCCATTAACATTGCAACGAGGTATGGGATAATTCTTACTGCGATATTAAATCCTTCTTTTGCTCCTTCAATAAACTGCTCATATACTTTTACTTTTTTAATTACACCGTAACTGATAAATGAGATAATCAATAACGGTATAGCAAAGAATGATATTGTCTGAATAACATCTTTCACTGCCTGTGGATTAAATAATGTTGAAATCAACATCAGCATTCCGCTGCCGCCAAAATAGAGAACAGCAAAAACTATAATTATAACAGCAACTATCAACAGAAGTGGTCTAAACAAACGACTATTTTTATTTGTCGTATTAGTTTTGGTTGAACCAAGTTTTTCAAAAAACTTTGCTGCTGTTACTCCCGCAATTGTTGCACAACATGAAGCAAACAAAGAAGTACCTATTATTATTGCCGGATCAGAACTGCCTGATGCCGCGCGAATAGCAATTGCTGTTGCGGGAATTAATGTTATACCTGCTGTATTGATTGCCAGAAAAGTAATCATCGAATTTGATGCTGTTGTCTTATCGGTATTCAATTTGTTGAGTTGTTCCATTGCTTTTAGTCCGAATGGAGTTGCAGCATTACCTAACCCAAGTGTATTTGCTGAAATATTCATTATCATAGAACCGATTGCCGGATGATCCGAAGGAACATCGGGAAACAACCGTCTGGTAATTGGTTTGACAATTTTTGCAATTAAAGAAATGAGTCCCGCTTGTTCGGCAATTTTCATAACACCAAGCCACAAAGCCATAATGCCGATAAGTCCAAGTGCAATATTAACGGCTATTGAAGCGTAGTTTAGAACTTCGCTGGTAATGTTTCTTAGTTTTACAAAACTAACCTGCTCAAGAATAATTGAGGATTTAGCAAATCCGGTTGAATCAATGTTGAAACTTTTTACCGTTCCTGTAATATCATTTTCATCACCGGATGATTTTGCAATCTCTTTTAGTAATGATGGGGTTGAATCAGAAGTTTTTAATAATATCGCCCAATTTTCTTTTTCGGAATCTACTGTTACAATTGCAGTTAAAGTAACCTTTCCTTTTAACTTATCCTGAAAAGTTTCATTATAAACACTTGAAGGAATAGTTATTTCGTATTCTTGTTTTTTAATTGAAACTGATTCACTGGTCTTTCTGACTGTCACTGCAATTGCTTTTTCATTTCCATACTTGTTTACATTCTTATCATTTATATCAATGACTAATGCAGTACCAATACCCAATAAAATCAGGGCGAACCATACATAATTCAGCATCGGGTTCTCTTATTCATTTAACAGAATTTCTTTTTTATACGGAAAGGAATGATTGCCATTTTTATTTGCTGCGATAATTCTTACAGTTATAATTTTCAGTTCATCAGAAAGAATAATTGTAAGTACATTGTTGTACTTATCGAAAGTAAACTCTGCTTCGGCTGAATCTACATATACTTTCACAGACTTGTCATCAATACCTGATGAATCAACTATCGCAAACTGTATTACCTGCATTGAATCTTCCTGAACTTTTCGTATAAAATGTATTCCGGGAATACCTGCTTTGAAATAACGGCATAGTCCTTTAAAAATCCCCCAGGCTTCAATCCTGTTATAAAACTTATCTGCAAGTTTTGGTTCCTGCAGATGATGTGTATGAAATCCGCATTCAACAAGCACAGCAGGAATCTCCGTTAACCTAAGAACGGAAAATCCTTCACCGGGATAAACAGAATAATCTGAATATGTACCATCAAAAGAACCGGGGCCACCGGAATTTCTCATTACATAAGCAAGGTCACGCTGAATATATTTAGCAATGTCATGCTCACACGGCTCGTAATTAAAATTATCTTCTGCCGAATGGAAATAAGTCGAAGTGTAGTTTGTAAAATTATCACCTTCCTGCGGCGGAGCGTTATGATGAATGCTTATGAATATATCAGCACCGCTTTTATTTGCTAAATCTGATCTTAATTGCAACGGAATCGTTGCATCTTCGCTTCTTGACAAAACTACAAATGCGCCTGCCTCCGTTAAAAGTTTACTTAGTTCCAGGGCAACCCTTAGATTTACATCAGCTTCAACTGCAAGACCAAGATATCCAATATTTTTGCGGTCTTCCCCGCCATGACCGGGATCAATAAATATTTTTTTGTTCCTGATGAATTGTGAATAGTGATTTATAAATTCAGATTTTTTTTCGGGTGAGATAAGTTCCGGCGGGATATCGTACTGAACATTATATGATGAACAGGAGGTTAAAAGAAACAGACATAGCAGGCATAGTATTAACGAAGCCTGTTTCAATTTATCCTCCGATTACTTCAACTGCCTGGATTTCTTCCGTGTCAATTATCACAATTCTTTCTGTACCGCTGAACTCTATTTCTTCCAGTGCAAGTTTGCCAGAATATTTTTTGATGTAATTTTTCTTAAGATCATCTATAAGTTTTGTGTCATCAACTTTTCTTAGCATTCCGGAAATTGTAATCGAAACGAAATGGTAAATGGGCGGATTTTTTGATTTACTGCTTTTCCTGTTTTCACCCGGACGTATTACCGCAAAACTTGCCAGATGATCAAACTTTATTGAGTTAAATAATTCTTCTTCGTCATTGAAAAAAACGTAAATGTTTTTATCCATATACAAATAGTTTGTGGGATGCTGTATAACCTGGTCTTCATCTGTTAAAACTGCAAGAATCCCGGCGTCATTTGAGTTTAATTCTTTCTCAATGATTTCAAGATCCCTGATCTGTGTTATTTGTTTTTGCATAGCTGCTCGTCCGTTTTAAAATTATTTATTTGTACTAATTTTTAATACAGCTTCCTTTATTCAAAGAGAAATTACACGCCGGACAATGTTTAAGTTCTTTTTTATAAATCCCGGCTCTTGAGACTCTTACAAATTCAATGATCCTTTTTTTCACCATCTCAATTTCCTGCGGGTTCATTTTCAAGATGATCTGATGTTCAGGCTGTTTAATAAAAATTAAACGTAATGAAATCTCAGAAACATTTTTAAACAACCTGCTGACAATATATGAATAAAATTTTAATTGATTTAAATAGTGTTCTGATTTATGAACAATTTCATTTTCAGAAACGTTATCAGTTTTAAAATCAATGATCTGAATGTGATCTTTTTCTATTATTAATTTGTCAATAATTCCATACAGATAAAAATCTTTTTCTTTAACATAAACTTCGAATTCATTTTTAAAATTCTCTTTTGCAATAATATTTTTATAAGTCTCTGACGTCAGGAAATTTAACAGCTCATTTTTTATCTCATCTGCCAATGTTTTTTTATCATAATCTGTTTGTAGAATTGAGTCCGGCTGCACTTCACTTTCAACAAAAGATTCTATTTCATTTTTATCCAATCCGAGCTGTAAAAATTTATGAATGAGACTTCCCTTTTGTGCAGCATTGTTTAAATAACTTTTTGTGTTGTTCTCATCACCGCTCCGGCTTTGAACTATGTTTTCTTTTTCATTAAGATCAAAAGAGGCCGACAAATCATTATTTTTATTTTGCGTCTTTTGCCAGGTCTTAAATCTTTTGGCAATTTCCGAGTAACCAGTTTCGTAGATCAATTCGTATTTAACAGGGCATTGGTTAAACACAGCATATTTTGTTGCGGATATTATTTCGCCTTCCGGTACATCGCTAATTTCTTTCAGGTTAAAATCCGGAATAAGTTCATCCTGATTATCCGTTCGAATGTTTTGCCCAATACTATTTACTGAACGAATGATCGGTATTTCAAGATTCTGCTGCCTGGTAATCGTTGAATATCCGTTTTCATTTCTTGACAGAAAAGAAAGTTTTGAATTGACGCTTACAGATTCACCTCTTATATCTTTATCAAGACCTTTAATTATCAACTGCATGAATGAATCTTCAGGAAATGTTAATTCATCATCTGCTGAACAAGAAATGATGAGATGATCTTTTGCTCTTGTCACACCCACGTATAATAATCTTTTTAACTCTGCTGATTCTCTTTTTCTTGTTAGCATATCAGTCAAAGCAATCAATGGTGCAGCTTTATATTCGCCGGAGTAGTTTTCATTTACAGGAACTTTGGTAAGTAGTCCGAATTCCTTGTTGATTGAAATTGCTTTTGCCTTTACCGAATCTATCATTGGAGCGTCTTCACATTTGTATAATATCACAACGGGAAACTCAAGTCCTTTAGCCTGGTGAAGCGTCATTATTTTTACAGACGCAGATTCTTCACTTAGTGCAGCCTGTGATTCGTCTTCCATTGATTCCAGTGAATCTTTCAGAAAATCCACATAATCATACAAAGTATTAAATCCATTGGAAGAAAAACTCATCGTAAGTTTTATAAGTTTATCAAGGTTTGCTAATTCCTGTTCACCAGCCTGCGAAGAATTAATTACAGGAAGAAAATCAGATTCGATCAGCATTTTTCTGAGTATGGTGATAATATCATTAACCGATGAATATGAAATCATCTCTTCCAGTTTCGAAGTAACAATTTTTATTTCCGCATTATCCTTTTGAAATTTACTAAGCTTGTTCCACAGACTATCACCTTGAGCTAAAGATATTTCAAAGATTATAGTATCGGACAAAAGATAAAATGGTGAACGAAGTAATCCCAGCAGAGCGGCGTCATTATCCCGGTTTAACAGAAAAGAAAAGTAGTTATATATGTCATAGATAATCTGACGCTGATAAAAACCTTTTCCGCCAACAATTGTAAATGGAATGTTACGATCCACAAAAACTTTTTCGAAATCAGAGAAATGTTTTCGCTTCCTTACCAATACTGCAATATCTTTAAAATCAATTTTCTGTGAGGAAGACTGTTCCTGAGTCATTAATAATATTTTGTCTGCAATCAATTCAGCTTCAGGATATTCATAATCAGTTTCCGGATTATCTTCATTCGAAGAATTAAAACTTTGTTTACTCTTTTTTATTTTTTCTGCTAACAGAAACTCAACTTTACCCCCAGGTTTTTCATCTCTTGCACAGACAATATCTGAATGTTTCACTTCATTAAAATATTCATCAGGAGATATGAACAGGTTGCGGAAAATGTGATTTACAAAAACACATACTGCAGGTGACATCCTGAAGCTGTCGGGAAGGCTTAATAAATATTTTGCACCGGAAGAATTTTTTATATCTTTTTGCGTACGGTTGAAAACTTCCAGTTCTGCATCTCTGAACTTGTATATACTTTGTTTTTCATCACCAACCACAAACAGGTTTCCCTTTTTCAAATGATCAAGTATCGGAATAAAAATATTGTACTGTATTTCGTTTGTATCCTGGTATTCATCGACCATAATGTATTTATATTTATCACCCAGACTCTGCCTAACACTTTCCTGCTCCAAAATTTTTTGAGTCAGCAATAATATATCTTCATAATCGAGAAATCCATTTTCAAGTTTTCTGATGCTGTACTGTTTAACGGCTTCTGAAAAAAACTCACATATTGTTTTACCGAATTTTGCAAGTGCGAGTTCAATAGTTTCATCATCTGAAGAAACGCTGAGTTTTGAAATTGATTTTAAAAAATTGTTAGCCGTTTCTAATTCAAATTCCAAACCATCACTGAGTTTTGCTGGAAGATATCCTCTTACTTTTACTGTATAACTTTTTGTTGCAATTATATCAGCGAGTGTTAAAAGTACCGATAATTTTTCTTCAGGTTTCTTTTGAGTGTTTAACTTTCTTAAATGAGTTTTAGCTTCAGTCGCAAATTCATTTTTTTTGTCATAGTCGATTACTTTATCATTGATCAAAGTAACCGCCGCAACAAACTGATCCAGGTCTTTTAATACAAGTTTATCCAGCAGGTCTATAAATGATTGGTGAAAAAAAACCGCAATTTGTTTTTCATTCTTTGAGTATAACTGTATTTCAAGCTGCTGAACGTTCTTTCTGTTCTTTATCAGGGAAGACAGTTCTTTTACAAATAAAGTCTTTGAAGCGAAGATACGGATAAGGTATTTCAATTTATCTGCATTCTCACCAACCAGAGTTTTTTTGATAAGATCATCAACACAAATTTCTATAAGTTCATTCGATTCTGTTTCATCAATAGCTGAAAAGTTTGCATCGAGTCCCGCTTCGACAGGAAATTCCCTGAGAATATCCATACAGAATGAATGTATAGTTGAAATTGATGCTGATACCAGTTGACGGCGAACTCTTTCAAGCCGGTTAATAATTTCAGGATCCTGTTCAATTAGAACCCGGGTATCAATTTGTTTTACAATTTTATTATAAAGTTCACTTGCAGCTTTGTCTGTGAAAGTGATGGCGGCAATATTCCTCAGAGGAATATTTTCATTAAGCGCAATTTCAAGATATCGGCGCGAAAGGATAAAAGTTTTTCCTGATCCGGCATTAGCGGTAAGTGATATATGCTTTGAATAATTTAAAGCTGCCTGCTGGTGTGGTGTGAGTTTAGTTATATCAGACATTATTGCCCGGCGGATTTTGATTCAAAGGTATTTCAATTTTAAATGTTGCCCCTGTTTCTGAATCAATATAATCTATGTTTCCTCTGATGCCTTCAAGAAACCGTTTAATCATCTTAAGCCCAAGTCCCATCCCCTTTTCTTTTGTTGTAAAATTCTGTTCAAAGATCTTATTCCTTATACTTTCAGGTATCCCGTTTCCATCATCTGAAAAAATTATTTCAAGACGGGATTCTTTTTCTATAAGTTTTATTTCAATCGATTCAGCATTTGCCTGTATACTGTTTCTTATCAGGTTGATGAACATTCTTCTTAAGTTCGATTTATCCGCTTCAACAATTGCTGAATTATTTTCCGTTACAAATGTGATTTTTATTTTTTCATCAATAAAAAGATTAATAACATCATAAATGACCGGAATAATATCTATCTGTTCAAGCTTATAATTAGGCATTCTTGCAAAGCTTGAAAATTCGGAAGCGATCTGATTTAATGTATCTATCTGGTTAAGAATTGTACCCGATATTTTTTCAAACATTTGTTCAAAATTTTTCTTCTCCCTGTAAGAAATGATTAACTGCTGTACTGCAAGCTTCATTGGTGTAAGAGGATTTTTAATTTCGTGCGCTACCTGTTTCGCCATTTCTTTCCATGCATTTTCCCGCTCAAGTTCTGCAAGTTCCACCTGGTTCTTTTGCAGTTCACCGGTCATCATATTAAAACGGTCAAATAATTCTTTTATTTCTCCTTTTTCATTTCCTTCAAGCTGAACGCTTAGATCACCGTTTGCAACTGCATCAGTGGCCTTTGTAAGCCTGCGTATAGGGGCTGATATTCTGTTTGCCATAATTGTACTAACAATAATTATTACAAGTACCGCAAACGAATAAACTCCAAACAAAAACACATCAACATCAATGGTAGTGAACGTAACTTTGATTTTATTAAAAGCATCGTTCACATTAAGAATGTAGTTTGTGCCCGCAATATTTATCCTCTTATAGAAAGAATCATAAACAAAATTGTCGAGAGTTTCTTTAAGAAAAAATTCCCTATAGCTCAGATAATTAAGATGGTAATATGTACGCGAGTTTAATTTATTAATAAAAAGACCGGCATTGTAATATTCCGGCTGGGAATTATAAAAAAGATTTGTTCCGTCATAAACTGCAAAAGAAATGTTCAACTCATTAGTTACATTCTCAAAAATATCCGGCAGGCTTCTGTTCTTATGTTTTACAAGCTGTGTGTTTATATGGTTTTCAATGTAGTTTGTTCGTTCATTCAACTCATTTATAATTGCAGAGTTTGTGCGTTCCTGAACAATCTCCCTGTTATACAAAGCCAGCAGTCCGACAGGAATAATAGAAACGAAAAGAAACGCTACAAGAAGCTGGCTCTTAAAGCTGTATTTAAATTCACGGCTTCCTGATAAAAGAATTATTATCAATAGAACAATTATAAATATGCTTTGTATAATAAATATTTTGAAAAAGTTGAAGAGATTCCAGGTTAGGTGTTTCTCCTGGACAGAGACTGAAATGATGTTGTTATCTTTATCGTGCCCGGTCCTTAATGCATACGTAAGATAATTCTCATCATTCATATTAAGCCTTAACCATGCTTCATTGTCATCCGAAAAATCCGCTTTAAGGATTGGTTCTGTTTGTTCTCTTGACGGAAAAATTTCACCATAAGCCTCTACAAGCCTGCCATCTGTAAACTGGAAAATATTTAGCTGCTCAAAATCGATAACCGAGTTAACAAGATTCTTTTTCGATCGTAAGAATTCGGGAATGTCGGCAACCGATCTCGAAGATGGTGAATACTGAACTGATGCCGATATATAACCCAGCAAAATTCTTCCATCAGTAACCGGAACAACACCGTTAAACTGCTTAAGGCTGGTCTGAGGGTCAATAACTATTTCATCGATAAAGACTTTGCCGTTAATATTTTCTTTAGGAAGTTGAGGTATTTCATCCAAAGGTGTTAATCCTGCAGAAAAGGTTCCGATCGTTTCTTTATGAATATTAAATAGTGATATCGATGATACCAGCGATTCCCTCTGCATTGAACTTTTACTCCAGATGATAAACGCTAAGGCATTGAAGTTGGTATTTCGTCTGGGGAAATAACTTACTATTTCATTGCTGCCCGATGATTCGATCAATGTTTCTTCAAGAAGAAATCTGACCAGGTTATCATCTGAACGGGTTATTTCAAATGTGGTGGTTTTAAGTGATTCCCGTTCAAGTTCTAGGTTAAAATAATTAAGAAGTGTGATGCTCAATATTGATCCGGCTAACCCTGCATAAACAAAATTGAAAAGAGAACTTCGTTTAATGAATGTGATATGATAAGCATTAAGGAACAGGACTGTGATTGCAACAAAACTCAGCAGCAGCGTAATTAGCGGCTGCTTTTGAATTAAAATAAAAATTATTCCTGCCGACTGAATTAGTATAAAGGATACAATCACTAAAAATAATTTTTTACGTTTATCGTTTGTAGTTGTAAACTTTAAGAACAGACCGATCAAAGGACTGAGGAACAATACAACCGCTGTACCAATAAGCAGAATATTGAAACACATAAGGATAACAGCTGGTTCAGGGATCAGCTCTATACTTCTGAAGTATCTTAAAGCCGAATCAAAAACTACACTTTTTATACTCGCCGCAAGACCGCGAATCACAAGTAATGAGATAATTAAAGCAATAATTATTTGAACAAATTTTATTATCCGGCTTTTTGATGAAGAAGAATATTCCTCAAGGTAACTGGTTAAATATTGAAATGCTTTTACAGCAACGGCAACCAGAAGTAAACCAGTTACAAAAAACTCCATTGGAGATTTCACTATTCCCCAACCAAAGGCTGAGGAGAAATTTGCAGGATCAACCAGCGGGCCCGAAATAAACCTTGATGGAATCTCCACTGCAAATAACACCGCACGTAGCAAAGCAGCATAAACAACAAACAGCAGTAATTTAATACTTCTCAGTTTTATCCTGCCTGCATCATTACTGAAACCAATGCCAAGAAAAATACAGGCAGCTAATGCCAGCAGAGATTGAATCTGTGAAAACAGTGTGTTCAGATCGTTTATAGCAGAAGTTAAAGAAGGCTTAAAGAAACTCACCAAACCGATTTTATTGAATTTATTATTTAACAATTCAAATGAATACTTCCTGCCGTCACGTGACTTTTGTGTGAACGGAACATAATCGATTTCAAATTCCGTATAGAACCTGTCCGAAATTTCCTTGTTAAAACTTATCTCCTCGTAGTATTCATTCTGGTATGTATAGTGTTTTTCAAACGGTAGTGAAATTGCTATGTAAAATATATCTGAATCAATGTGCAGTGTGTCAATAACACTTAAGTACGTAAGCAGGTTTGAAATATAAAAATATGTTTCGCCATAGGGATAACTTAAAGGGAACAGATCGTCCTGTGGTATGGCTATACGGGAATTCCACGCAATCATTTTTGCATTCGGGGCAAACACTTCGACTGAGAATTCATTAAACTCATCACTGTTAACAGTTCTGATTAAAGAACCGTAAGATTGGTTACCCGGTTTTAAAATTCTATGAAGCCTGTCTGACAGTTTCGTTTTTGTATCGAGCAGTAATTTTTCTTTAACCTTGTAACTGAGAAAAATATCATCTTCAATTTTTTTTATTTCATCTGAAACCAGGTTATTCCAGTCCCGTTCAGTATTATTTATCAGGATGGGTGCGATTATTCCGCTTACCAGTATCAGGGATAAAATAAAAAAGACGATAGCAAAATATTTTCTATCGCCTTTAAATCTGTTCAGGATTCTTTTTAGCATCAGTTAAAAGTGATCTGTGAAATTTTCCAGCGGTTGCCTGTTTTTTTCAAAGAGATATAAACCCTTGCTGCATCCCGTTTTCCTTTAAATTCATAATTATAGACACCTGTAGCATATGGCGATGTTTCATCATTCCTGATATTATTAAACCGGAACGAGGTTATCTGGTAAACTTTGAAATAATCTTCAAGTACATAATATGCCTGGTTTGAACTGTAATAACCGCTTACTCCGTTTGAAAGACTTAAATATGTTTGTGCACTGAAGTGATTTGATATTGCGGCAACATTCCCCCCGGAAATCCCGGACTCTATTTCGTCAAATATTGAATCAGAAACAGACCTCTGGTTTCTGGTCGAATTCTTTTCAATAAGATTATTCCCCTGCGCAACTGATATTTGCACAGGGGAAATCATTATTAAAATGGTCAATATTATTTGAAGGGTTCTAATCATCTTTATCTCTTAATTAAATTTAATCAATAATTAAGATGAAATCTATAAACAGTTTTTCAAAAAACTTAAATGCACTTACTGGTTCGAACTGATCTGAGTTCTGCTGCTGTTGCTTCTTGAAAGCGGACTTCTTTCATCCGGAACAGCTTTAAGTTTAAGTTCCCTGTTGCCTTCTAATAACTGATAAGCCCAGTCAAATACTATTCTGTCACCTGTAATTGCTTTAACTCTTATCTTTGCGTAGTGGTTATCCCATGTCCAGATTACATAGGTATGTCCGACTCTCGCAATTTCATCCTTAGTTGTTGACCAACCGCTTGTGGGTGCAAACGGAATATCATAGATATCATTTGTAGGTCCCATATCCTGAATATCTGTATCATCATAGACATCCAGATAAAAAGTTCCCTGGTAATTTTCAAAGAAGAAATCAGCATCAATGTCATCGAAAGGAACTACGAGATAATCTGAAAATGAATAACCGGAATTATCTGGAAATCTTCTGTAGTCAAAAATTGCCTGGTTAAATCCTTCAGGTCTTGGTGTTGCATAAACAACATCAACACTGAGTTCACTTTCATTTCCATTGTGGTCATATGCGGTTACTGCATAGTAAAGTGTAAGACCGTTGCTAGCGCCGTCATCAACAAAATAATTTGAAGATGTTGAACCGATAAGTGTGTACTTTCCATCATAAGAATAAGCGTAGTAAACATTGTAACCGGCAAGGTCGCCTTCCCTGTTGTCATCCCAGTAAAGATCGACGCGGTTATCGCCGTTTAAAACTACAATGTTTCTCGGTTCAGCCGGGGGAGTATAATCGAAATAAGAATTATTAATATCACACGCATTAAATAAAAACAGCGTGGCTAAAATTGGCAGGTATAATATTTTGTTTTTCATGATAATCACCTTTATTTAAGTTCTGCTGGTGATTACCCAATTAAAGTGCCACTAAAAACTTTGATTATTACCGATTAAAGCAGGAAAATTTCGCAGGAAATGTATAGCGATTTATACACAGGGTTTTATAAAGTAGGCAGTTATTTGTTTTACTTAACGGGCATCAGATGCTGTTGAACTCGCCGCCGATAAATATCTTTCCTTTATTGATTACCGCTGTGGGTTTACCAGTCAACAATCTCTTATGGAAAGGCGAATTTATGGAAAGCGATTTGGACTTATGAATATCCGCAGTCCAGACTTCATCAACATCTATAATACTAATGTTTGCTCTTTCTCCCTCTTTAATCTGCGGTACAGAAAGATTAAGAATTTTCCGTGGATTTATTGAAAGCTTTTCAATCATCTGTTCAAGTGAAAGAACTTTTTTATGATAAAGTTCAGTGAAAGCCAGTCCGACCTGTGTTTCTAGTCCGATAATTCCGTTTGGTGCGTATTCAAACTCCGCTTCTTTCTCTTCGATTGAATGCGGTGCGTGATCACTCGCTATGCAGTCAATTGTACCGTCCTTTAATCCGGTAAGGATCTCATCAACATCTGCCTGTGTCCGTAAAGGAGGATTCATCTTTGTATTAGTATCATAAGTTTTAACAGCATCATCAGTCAGTGTAAAGTGATGCGGTGTCACTTCTGCGGTTACGTTTATGCCTCTTGCTTTTGCTTCACGTACAAGTTCAACAGATCGTTTCGTACTGATATGCGCAATATGAACTTTACCGCCGGTGTATTCAGCCATCATAATATCCCTCATCACAATAAGATCTTCCGCAACTGATGGAATTGGAGGCAAACCAAGCAATGTAGAGTTTATACTTTCATTCATCGTACCGCCGGCGAGAGATTCATCTTCACAATGTTCAATTATTGGCAGGTTATACATCTTAGAATATTCAAGTGCACGTTTTAAGATTGAAGCAGTTTTAATCGCAATTCCATCATCAGAAAATCCAACTGCACCTGCTTCAAACAACTCAGCCATTGGAGAAATCGTTTCACCTTTTCTTGACATCGTAGCCGCACCGACCGGATAAACATCAACAAGATGATTCATCGCTTTTTCTTTTATCAATGTGATGACTTCCGCAGAATCAATTGCCGGTTCTGTGTTAGGCATACAAGCAAGACCTGTAAACCCTCCGTTTGCCGCTGCGTTACACCCTGTTACAACAGTTTCTTCATCCTCTCTTCCCGGTTCACGCAAGTGTACGTGCATATCGAATAATCCCGGTACCACATATTTATTCTTCAACTCAAATTCTTTTGCGCCTTCAGATTCTTTTTTCTCAAGCTTGCCTATCTTTTGTATGACTCCATCAACTATCAGAACATCAACATTTTTTTCATTCAGTTTCTGATGGGGATTAAAAACATTTACATCTTTAAGAACTATCTTCATTTAAATTCCTGTTTAGTTTAAAGTACCGAGTAAATACAGAACCGCCATTCTTACCGCGACCCCGTTTGTAACTTGTTTTAAAATAATCTGGTTCATTCCGTCAGCAACTTCCGATGATATTTCAACACCGCGGTTAATCGGACCGGGATGAAGTATCAGCACATCCTTTCCGTTCTTATCAAGTCTTTGCTGAGTTATACCAAAATACTTTGCGTATTCCCTTATTGATGGAAAATATTCTCTCGCTTTTCTTTCAAGCTGAATGCGGAGAACATTAAGCACATCATTTTCCTGAATTGCTTCATCTATATCGTGAATCACATCAACACCAAGCTCTTCAATATATCGTGGTATCATTGTCGAAGGTCCGCACACTGAAACTTTTGCACCCATTGTCTTCAATCCGAAAATGTTTGAAAGAGCAACACGGCTATGCGCCACATCACCAACAATGCAGACTTTAAGTCCGGCAAGCTTGCCAAGTTTTTCTCTGATCGAATACATATCAAGTAAAGCCTGAGTTGGATGTTCGTGAGTTCCGTCACCCGCGTTGATTATGTTTGAATCACAAATTTTTGTAAGGAATAGCGGAGTGCCTGCGGCGGCGTGCCTCACAACAACCATATCAACCTTCATCGCTTCGATATTTTTCATCGTGTCTTTCAGTGTTTCACCTTTGCTTACACTACTGGTTGATACGCTGAAGTTTATCGCGTCGGCTGATAATCTTTTTTCAGCGAGTTCGAAAGATATCCGGGTTCTTGTTGAGTTTTCATAAAACAGGTTCACTACAGTTTTTCCCTGCAGTGTCGGAACTCTTTTAATCGGTCTTTCAAGAACTTCCCTGAACGTTGTTGCTGTATCAAGTATTAACTGGATATCTTCTTTAGGTACACCCTGTAACCCTAACAAATGCCTGCTGGATAACGACATATTCTCCTTAACTAATTTTGTTTTGTTTCAACTAAGTAGATCGCGTCTTCGCCATCTACTTCTGTCATTTTAACTTTTATCTCTTCATCTGTGGAAGTCGGAATATTTTTTCCTACATAATCCGCTCTTATGGGAAGTTCGCGGTGACCTCTGTCAACAAGTATAAAAAGCTGTATTGATGAAGGTCTTCCCATATCCATTATTGCGTTCATTGCTGAGCGGACTGTTCTTCCCGTGTAAAGTACATCATCGATAAGAATAATATCTTTTTCGTTGATGTCGAATGTGATGTTTGATACGGAAACTTCCGGCTGTTTTAATCTTGTGCGGAAATCATCGCGGTAAAGTGTTATGTCAAGAACGCCGAGCGGCAGTTCTATCTTTTCAATCTCTTTTATTTTTTCGAAGATGCGCCTTGCAAGGAATTCGCCGCGTGTTCTCATTCCCATAAGGACGAGATTTTTAGAACCTTTATTTTTTTCAAGTATCTCGTGGGCTATTCTTGTGATGATCCTTTGCAGACCGGCTTCGTCGATTACTTTTGATTTTATGCTCATATATAAAAAATCCTCCTTGGAATATTTCCGTGGAGGTTCCTTTTCTGTTTGTTATTTTTTTTCATCCTTATCGATCTCTCCGGATTGATTTAAAGGTTATCAAATTTTTACTGATCAAACTTAGAAGAAAAGTTGTTTAAAGTAAAGACGGGCGTGAATGTTTTACCACAGAGACACGTAACTAACAGGGATTTTTAGATTCTTGACCTTAATAGCTTAATTGTTTTTTAAGATGACATCTTTTCCTAAAGATGTCATCTTTTTTTTGTTTATAAAATTCTTCTGTGCCGGAGGGCGCGTCATTGATAAGGAATAGTATTTTCATTTTTTGCCTTCTGTTCTTAAATGTTAGGAACTGTCACGGCTTGGGCCTTGACAGGCTGGAAACTTTCAATGCACTATATTTAGATTTTTAACAAACTTGTTGAATTCTTTAATTTTAGTGGTATTAATTTCTAAAGCTATTCTAAAAAACAATGAGCTTATAGCAGTACCCTTCGAAGAAATGAAAAATGTATCTTTTATATATTCCCAATTCAATTTTTCAACTAATGACTTTTCAATTGAATATGTCTTCATTACACGATTATTTGTCCTAGTTAAATTGCCAAACTTATCATATTCATGAGTTGATTTTATCAATTTAAAAACAACACAACTTGTTTCTTTGAATTTGCCAAAAAATTCGGAAAGGCATTTGGGTTGGAATAAATGTTGTAAAAAAATAATTGAAACATTTTTTTCATTGTCATCAGAAGAAAAATAATAATCAGAATACACAGTATCATTTGAAGCCCTGTAATGTTTGAAGAACGCATATTCTTTTATACTGTTTGAAACATCGGACAAGTAATTAAATGACCAAATTTTTTGAAAATCTTTTTCTGATTGACAAAAACTCGATTGATTTAATGAGATAAAAATGAAAAAAGCAATAAAACTCGTTTGCATATTGAAATGACCATTTCATTATTAACTAAAATTAATATTGCGCAAAACCTACTCCATTATTTTTACAATCAACATTCAGCATTTTGCATATAAGACGTTCAATAAGAGCTCGAATCCTGAACATTTCCATTTGAACTTGCTTATAGTCACGTGGGTAAATTCCATGATGCAGCATATCGTTTCTTACCTTATTTATTAAGAACTCATTTTTATTTTCTAATGACTCAATAGTTACGTAAGGAAATAAATCCAGCCATTGTATACTATTTCGCAAACAACAATCGACTAACTTATGACTAAAAGACCTTCCTGAAGCATTATAGTATTTTATTATGATATCAAGACATGAGTGGTAATAAATTAATTGAGTATCAAAAATTTTTTGAGTTGAGGCAATTAAAAATCTTGTTATTATTCTAATAATTTCATCATATGTTTCTGTCTCTTGATTTTGTAAAGAGATAAATAGATCATTAATTATATATTGATAAGACTCATGATTCCTTCGATAGTGATTTTCATTTTTATCTGAATCAAATTTATTTCTTGTTCTTCTGTAAATCTTTTTTTCCTTTAATAATTTAGCACCGCACGAATAGCTTATCGCCATTGATTTCCATTCTATAAACTCACCTTCAAGAAATGATAACAGTATTAAAAAATCGTCAAGATTCTTAATAAAATTATCTTCAATATAAACACCATCAAGTTCTTTGTGTTTCAGAACCAAGAACAAATAAATTTGATCAAAAAGAAATTTGGCTTTCTCTATTTTTTCATCAAATTTAAATTCTCCAAATACGAACGAAGGAACGATATACAAAAATCCCAAATTCGTTTTATAAGAATGTTCTTCTTTTTCCCAAATATCTTTATGTAAATCGTTCTCTTTCTTTTCATGCCATCCGGCAAGAATTCCTCTAGTGTAATGATTGGTAAACGATCTCTTTCGTTCAAAAATTGATGAATGTGATATATGTGCGCTGCAATGAATTTTATTCGGATTAAATTGATCTGTGAGATGATCAATAATTACACATTTATAAACAACAAATGTAGCTGTATACCCAGTTTTTGAATTTATTTCCATTGACGGCATTCCTACGTCTAAAATAATTTCCACTCTCATTTCTTTAGATTTTATCTGTATAGGGGCATTATGTTTTAATGAATCAAATACAAATAATAAACTTCCTTGAGAGGGAATAACTTTTACTTCCATCGTATTAGTATCGTAGGTATTGATCGTTAACTCACAATTAATATTTTCAAGAATATTATTGCTAACTGTTAAATCACCAACAAACCGATATTGTTCTATAAAAATATCTTTCATTTATTTCTTTCTCCCTCCACAATCCCAATCTCCTCTTCAGTCAACCCATAGAGTTCATAAACAAGAGCGTCTATCTGCCTGTCCAAAGTTTCGCATTTGCGTTCAAGATAGTTTTTATCGCTTTCGGTTTTGGCTTGTTGTAGTTTTTGTTTAGCTGTTAGTAATTGTTCTACAAGGTTGTTAATGTGAAGTCGTAAATTATTAGTCCCCAAAGGAATTATTATTTTTTTCCAGTCATCTGGGTAAGCATCCAATTTTCCTTTTGTCAAAATTCTTAAAAAATACTTAGTCACCGAAGAATTGATGACTCCCAAAAGAAATAACAAGTCGAAACCCTTCGAAATTGAAATTAATTCTTCTCGTTCTTTTCCAATATTTGTATAATATTTTTTTAAATGTGAATTGCTCACATTTACTAATTCTTTGTGGAGTATACAAACCATTATTGTATTATCTACTACAAGTTTTTCTTTATCAAAAGCAGCATTTCTGGTTTGGCGACCTAAAACGATTTTAGGGACTTCATATAATTCCCTAAAGGTAGGTCTAACTAACTTTCGAGGGCATCGCTCAGTATCCCATTCGACATATTTTATACGATTAATAATATATCTAGATAAATATTTACCTTCAGTAAATCCTCTTCTATGATTCTTCGTTATTACATCTGAAATCAAATCAGATTTTTTAAATTTATAATTTCTGTCTGCTTTATCACTATTCAATCTTAATCCGTAGCTGACGATACATATATCCTCTAATTTCAAAAAACTATTTTTTGTTAAATCAACTTTAAGATGATGCATGGTAAAAATATCTTCACCATATGGCACAACCTCTGTCTTCAAAACTTCTGTATAATTCTTTTTATGAATTACCTTTTTGGTTTTTTCACCTTTCGTATTGCTTACAAAAATTATAATATTTTTTACTCCAATTACTTTTTTTGCTGATTTGAAAATATAGGATTCAGGGAAAAAATCGATTTGAGGAACATAAAATTTTTCAATGATGTACTTTTTAATCTTGCCTGCATACGCAGCATTCTCTAATGTATTAGGAATGATATAGCCCAATTCTCCTTTTATTTTCAATAAGGTAATAGCTTTCTCGAGAAAAGGTATATATAAGTCCCACATCAAATTTAGTGTTTTGAATTCATTAGATGAGTTTAGATAGTCCCTATATACATCTTTTTTACCATCATAATCTCTTGCTTTAACATATGGCGGATTCCCAACAATCGCATCAAACCCTCCGCTCTTCACTACTTCTGGAAACACACTCTCAAAATCCATCGGCTTTAATTTCTTTTCCTCATCATAATCAAAAAGTTTTCCTGCAATTATATCCGTACCAATAAGCGAGTTGCCGCAGACAATATTTTTATTCAGGTCAGGCAAAAGTTTTTCCTTAAACATTACCCACGTATCATTTGCGGTTGCAGTGGTTTCATCTTCAAGCAGTTTTAGGTAAAGAGAAAGCTGCGTAACCTCAACTGCCTGCTGGTCAAGGTCAACTCCGTAAATATTATTCAGTAATATTTTTTGTTTCTGTTTTAGTGTAAGCCGGTATGCGCCTTCAAACATAACACAGCCATCCTTCTTTGCCTGTTCGGGATTCTGCTGGTAATACTGTTTGTGATAATCAATAAGCCGTTCATACACAGTGATAAGGAATGAACCGCTTCCGCAGGCTATGTCCGCAAATTTTAACTTGGCAATTTCTTTCGGTGTTTTGCCGTTCCCGAAGGGACTGTCACCAGTTATAAGTTTTACTACTGTGTTATCAACAATATAATTGACTATGTACTGCGGCGTATAATACACTCCGCCCGCTTTTCTTACTTCCGGTTTTTCTTCAATGGTTACGCGCTTATCGGTTGCGTTAACAACTTTGCCGAGAAAGCGTTCATAAATAGAACCGAGTATGTGTATGGGGATTTTGTCAAAATCATAGGGAGTGTTTTCGTGCGAGAGGTCTTCACAAATCTGCGAGAAAGTTTTTTCATCCGGTTCAACAATATTACGTGTGTCGATAAGGCTTTTCTTAAAAACCACACCGTTGTACTTCGCATCAAGAGTTCTTGAAGCGGAAATAAAATCTTCCCATACGGTTTTTCTGTCGCCAAAGTTACTTATGTAGTGATCCGGTTCAATGAGCTTATCTTCAAGGAATTTGATGAACACTAACCTGTCAATAGTTCTTTGTGTTGCTTCGGTTAGTTCTTCACTTGTAAGGTGGGAGTTGTTTTTCTTAAATGACTTGGCGAGCGAAGTACGTATCTCATCAATCTCTTCAAGAAACGATTCATCGATAGGCTGAAACCCGCCTTTGAACAGCCCTCGTTGTACAGCTTTGCCTTTAGGCTTTGGCAATTCTGCCGCATACTTTTCAATCGAACTATCAGCAACAGCATCACGACCAAAGAGAAAATAAATCTCTTTTAGTTTGTCTTCATTCGCATAATCTGAATAATGAAAACTTTTAATCTTAGACGAAAGAATGTTATTAATATCAGGTCTGAACCTGCAGTCAAGAATAATAAATTCTTCAAAGTCTGTCAGAACAGCAACGGGAGTGTTAGCATTCCATCCGTAACGAACTGTTTGGAAAAAATAATCTTTATTCTCCAGATCGTGATATGGTTTTTTAGCTTCAACAAAAAACTTTACATCGCGGAAGTTGGGTGACAGATAAAAGGTATAATCAGCGCGTTTCTGTGCTTTGGCAATCTGTACAGGTTTTTCAACACGTACTTCCTGTTCATAAGGATTTTTCTGAATCTCGTGTCTTACATCCCAGCCAAGAGCTATAAAAAATTTATTAATAAAATCATTTCTTACATCAGCTTCAGAGTAAGAGGTATTGAGATAATGTTTTTCATTCTCTTTAAAATCTTTTACAAGCTGTGAGATAGTTTTGAAAGCATCATTGAATGACATCAGAGTAAATCTCCGAAAATAAATGTAAGCTGACTATTGGTTACTGTTATCATTGCCCTGCAATGTTAAATGTTGTTGATGCAAACTTATGAAACTTCTTACTTAAAAGTAATATTTAAAACAAAACGCCCGAAGCGGCGGGCAAGGCGCTCCGGGCTATCCGCATTATAACCCTGCTTATGATTTATCTCAGTAAAACATCAAACAGAATTACATCCACCAAAAATTCATCCCATCACCCACCCCTCTCTATTCCACCAGCCCCTCTCCCATTCCACCAGCCCCTCTCCTTTATAAGGAGAGGGGGAAGGGGTGAGGTGTCTTATCGCCTCCTCAATCCTCGCAAACGCCAACTCCGCATTTCCCGCAATCTCTTCATTCCTTATCCGTAAAAAACTTATCCCGAATTTTTCTATATATTTTTGTCTCTCCGCATCATACTCCTTTTGTTCAGGTATCTCGTGAACACTGCCATCAATCTCAACAGCCAACTTTAACTCAGGACAATAAAAATCCAGCACAAACTGATCAACAGAGTATTGTCTTCTGAACTTATAACCATCAGTTCTTCTGTTACGGAGATACATCCATACAATCTTCTCAGTAAAAGTTTGGTTCTTACGTAACAGTCTTCTTGTATCCTTCAATTCCTTTTTGTTAAAATGTTTTGTCATACACCCTCCTTCAACCTCACCCCGTCAGAGACGGGCAAGCCTTAATCCCTCTCCTTAGTAAGGAGAGGGAAATTTGAAAAATCCTTCTCCTTTTTAAGGAGAAGGATTTAGGATGAGATTTTTTCTAACTAAAATCGGTAGTCAAAATAATTTTGATGTTTTTGAATGTCAATATATTTGAACTTAGTTAATCTCTTCACCAAATAAATTTTTTATTGAGTCATATTATCTTATTGTTTAACTTGAAACTGTTTTTAAATCACACCATCAATCAACCCGGAGGAATGAGATGTTTAGATTTACTCTTTTGATCTTTTTCACTTTTGCGTTTTGCGCACAGGTGTTTTCACAGGCAGATATAACCACACGTCTTTATGATAAAATGTTCGACAGCAATCCGAACGATTACATCAAAACACTTGTGATGTTAAAAGACCAGGTGGATCTTGAACGATTGGATAAACAATTGTATGAAGAAAAAGTACTGCCTGCTGAGCGGTCACAAATTGTTATCCGCGCATTGATGGATAAGGCAGAAAAAACACAGTCACAATTAATTGAATACTTCACACAAAAAAGTAATGAAGGAAAAGTATTTTCTTTCAGATCATTCTGGATTGCAAATATGTTTGCCATTGAAGCGAAACGTGAAGTGATAAGTGAACTCGCTGCAAACCCTGATGTTGAACTGCTCGACCTTGATGATGAACTCGACTGGGACAGGCCTTACGATGTAAGTCCCGCAAACTCCGATAACTCAATGGCATCAGAACCCGGTTTAAATATTATTAAAGCAAACCAGCTATGGGCATTAGGTTATACCGGCGCGGGCCGGTTAGTAATGCATATTGACACAGGTGTAAATATTAACCACGCAGCGTTAAGCTCAAAGTGGCGCGGCAACAACGGTGCACAATGGTATCACGCATGGTTTGATCCTATTTCTCCAACAAGTTCTTTACCGTTTGATTGCGGTTCACACGGCACACATACAATGGGTATTATGTGCGGAATGGTTCCCGGTGATACTGTCGGTGTTGCACCCGATGCTCAATGGATATCTGCAGGAATTACAGATTGCCCCGGCGCTAATTATCCTTCAATGAATATTGCAGCATTCCAATGGGCGATGAATCCTGACAGCAACATCAGCACGACAAATGATGTTCCTGATGTTATCAGTTGTTCGTGGCAGGATCCAAATTCTAATCCACAGTGTTCAAGTATTTATGTTCAGACAATGAACGCACTTGAGACTGCAGGTATTGGGGTTGTATTCTCTGCGGGAAATTCCGGTCCGGGTGCTTCAACAATAACTCCTCCAAAAAATATAAATACTGATGAAGTGAATATTATGTGTGTCGGAAATATAAACGGCACTTCATACCTTGGTGGAAATAATAATCCGATCAGCAGCGGTTCCAGCCGCGGACCTTCAACCTGTGGCGGTGTAGGTTCACTTTTAATTAAACCGGAAGTTGTTGCACCGGGAACAAGCATTCGTTCAACAATTCCGACAGGTTATGGAAATATGAGTGGTACATCAATGGCTTCACCGCACGTAGGCGGCGCTATTGCTTTACTGAAACAGGTTGCCCCAAATTTAACAGGACATCAGATAAAGATGGCATTGTACAATACCGCTATAGATCTTGGTACAGTTGGCGAAGATAATACATACGGAAAAGGTTTGATTGATGTTTACGCTGCCTACCAGGTAATACTCAGCCAGATACCGGTTGAATTAAGTTCATTCTCAGCAAATGTTGTAAGAGATGAAGTTCATCTGAACTGGTCAACAGCAAGTGAGACTAATAACTCGGGATTTATGATCCAGAAGAAATTAAAATCTGAAAATGAATGGAGCGACAGAATATTTATAACCGGCGCTGGTACAACAACAGAGCAGATCAATTATTCTTTTATCGATGAAGAAAAAAATCCCGGTGTTTACCACTACAGGTTAAAGCAGGTTGATTACGATGGAACTATTGAGTTAAGTGATTTAGTTGAAGTGGAAGTTTTCTCGCCGAATAAATATTCCCTGCTGCAGAATTATCCGAATCCGTTTAATCCGACTACAGTAATTGAATTTTCTCTTCCTGAAAAAGCTCACGTTACTCTTAACATCTACAACGCACTCGGTGAGTTTGTCAGAACATTAGCGAATGATGATGCAGAATCCGGATATTATCGTGCATACTTTAACGCAATTGATTTGCCATCAGGATTATATGTTTACCAGTTAACAGCTGTTGGTGAGACATCAACATTTACAGATAGCAAGAAGATGATGCTTGTTAAATAATTTACGATGTATAGTGTACAATGTATAATG
>JAEXTA010000235.1 GCA_023453665.1 Bacteroidota bacterium
ATTTCCACCTGTCCAAAATCCGGATTAACTGTGGCGTTTAGGGTAAGGTTGCTGCCAAGCCTTGTTTTAAAATCCAACCCGACTCTAGGCTGATAAGTTGAGCCATCGTTAAATGGATTACCTGAACCGGGGTGAGTATATTCTGCTTTGCCGGTTATGTACGGAAGCAATTCAAATTTTCCCGGTTGATTTAAATTTTCTAGTCCATGTAATTCAGCAAATTTTGAAACAAACCCGCTTTCATTTTTGGGAACCATCACCAGGTAATCGAATTCATTTTTCCTTGATATAATTCTTTTTATGTTGATGCCCCACACATTTTTATCCAAAGCATTAAACCTGAGTTGAGAGAATGGGATTTTAAATTCCGCTGTCCAGCCTTCCTCATCAATATTTGCTTTACCTTCCCAGACTCCATCCCATGAATCATCGTTCCAAGAATCATTATAGAGTACGCCATCGTACATAGTACCGGCTGCATTCAACGCAAAATAATAACCGCTTCTTTTATCGTTATATGGATCTATGTAAATGTAAACAAGATCTGAATTTACATAAACATCACGCCTTGCAAGCCGGGCTGAAATTGAATCCGGTGAAGAATCACTAAGTTTTATTCCGAAGTAAATTGATTCCTCATCATAAGCGATTGTCACATTGGTTTTTTCAGTAGCGGGTGCACCTTCAACAGGATCTTTTTGTGTAAACTGATTGAATCCGTTCCCGTTCAACCATATCGGCTCTTTGAGCAAACCATCAATTTCCAGATTTTCAGTTATTCTGTGCGCAGGTATCGTACTTTTTTTTTCTACAGGTTGACTTCCCTGTGAGGCTGTGAGAAATATTGCATTAAAAATCAGCAGAATTGTAAATAGTTTCATCCAACACCTTTCAAAATCATTTATTAAGACGCCTTAGTGTGATTAATGTTTCCCGCTGATAATTATTTATTAAGCTTTCTTACTTCAATTGTACCTGATCCTGATTCAACATTTACTACACTGCCACCACCATTTAATTGGTACACCGTTACAATTGCATTTCCTTCTTTGTTAACTGTCGTTGCCGGAAAATCTGATTTAAAACCTTCATCATCTTTTGAATCAGCCCAGTATTTACCTTTTATTTTTGCAACAATAGTTGTTTTTGAATTTTCAGGTATGCTTAATTTTATATTTCCGAATCCTGATACAATTTTGCTTTCACCTGATACACCAGGACGAAAACTGACATCAACATCGCCTGCACCTGTAACAACATTTACTTTATCTTCATTACTATGAAGCGTAATGTTTCCGGCACCTGTTACAGTTTTAACATCACCCGAGACACCTTCGACTTTAACATCACCTCCACCAGTTGTTACAACTGCAGAGCCTTTTATTTTACCTATGGACACATTTCCACCGCCGGTTGTCACTGTTGTAGCACCGCCTGTATTTCCGACTGATACATTTCCGCCGCCTGTGGTTACAGTAAGTATTTTGTTTGTATTTAATACTACTACGTTTCCACCTCCGGTCGAGAGGACTGCATCGCCTTCAAGTATGCCTGTGTTCAGATCTCCGCCTCCGGAACTTATAGTTACACTTCCTTTTATGTTGCCTGTTCTAACATCACCACCAGCAGTAGTAAGTTTTGTTTTACCATTTATATCTTTAATCAGCATATCACCGCCGGCTGTTGATGCAGTAACTTCGCCGGTTACTGAATTTGAAATAGTGATATCGCCACCCTGAGTTTTTAGTTTCAGATTGAAATTTACCGGCACAGTAATATTGAATGATGTTCCATAGCCGTGCATTGCTTTTATTGTAAGATCATTTCCGTTTTGAGTGAACCGGATACCATTGAAATCTTCTTCATCTTCATCGGAATCATACCTGACGAGTATTTCAGCTTTATCCCATGTTTTGATTTCGATATCTCCGAAGGTTGTAATTACATCAAGAGTTCCGCCATTTCCTGCTTTAAATGATTTGGAGGATTGGGCAAGGGAATTGTTCCCTGCAATAAATAAAGCTGCGAATAATATTATTCCAAAGAGCTGTGCTGTTCTTTTCATTTTAGTTGTTCTCCTGTAATACGGTTTTTGCATAATAACGAACGTAGTTGTTTTCATCGGATCGCATCTTCTCTCTGAAAACTGATAAATCATCCTGGTTAAACTTGTACCCTTTTTTATCTGCATCCATAAGCGCATTTATAGCGTCTATCCTCAGACTTGAACTTGAATCATTAACAAGTATATACAAACAGGTTTTTTTAATTTCATCATCATAAGGAAATTTTGTGAGCAGTTTAAAAGCTTCTCTTCTTACACCGGCATTATTATCATATCTTATCACCGCCATAACTGCCGATTTTATTTCACTGTCAACTGTATTAAGTTTTTCAGAATTGATGACGTTTATTGTGTTTAGTCTTGTACCAGGATTTTCTTCATTCAGCATAGCATAAGTAAGAACATTTTTTATGTTGTCATCATCAATTCTGCCTTTGACTCGCATCTGCTTTATTGCTTCAAATACAAATTCAACTTCACCATCGCTTACATCCTGATCGATAAATCTTACATTGCTTACACGAATATTTTCATCCCCAAAGTTAGATCCTGTTTTTTCATTTAAATTGTTTGTCAAAAGACCATCATGCTGAGGTGAATTAAATAACAGGTATCCGAGAAGAATACCACCGGCAAGTGTAGCGAGTCCGCCTAAAGCAAATCTGTAATTCTGTATTAAAAGTGATTTGATATTTAAGATAAGTTCATTGAAAAAATTTCTTTTTGATCTTTCTAATCTCAATGCTGCGCGGAGTTCCTGCCTTGCCTCAGTTAATAATTTATCATCAACTTCCACTGTACGATTTTTATTCAGTATCCCTTTTAATCTTATAAGTGATTCTATTTCTTCTCTGCAGTTTGAACACTCTGCAAGATGCTCTTCTAATAAATCTCTTTCAGATTTTTTTAATTCACCAAATACTGAAAGGTGAGCCAGTTCTTTAAATTTTAAATGATCCATAAATTTCTCCTTGATCAGTTATAGACTGCAGCTAATTCGAGTTTTAGTTTTTGAACTGCATCGAACAAGTACTTTTTGATAGTTCCTTCTTTGCAATCCATTATTTGTGCAATCTCCCTGATTTTATAACCTTCATAATGTTTTAATACAAATGACATCTTCTGTTTGGGTGAAAGCAATTCAATCGCTTTTTGAATGCTCATATCAATTTCAATATCCTCTAATTTCTTGTCCGGTGTTTTTTCATTATCGGCAATAGATGATTCATAAAAATTTTCCTGTCCTTCATCATCATCGCTTCCATAAATTGATACTGTCTGATTTCTTTTCTCTCGTGACTTATGTGTAAAACATACATTAGTTGCTATCCTGTAAAGCCAGGTTGAAAACTCACTTTTATGCTGAAAATTTTTCAAACCCCGGAATACCCTGATAAATATTTCCTGATAAAGATCTTTTGCTTCATCTTTATCGCGGACATATTTAAAGACAAGTGAAAGAACGTTTTTATCGTAACGGTATATCAATTCCTCGAATGCCAAAGCATCTCCGTTCTGAGCTTTTATAATTAAGTCTGTGTCTGTTTGGGGCATATTTTTATTAGTTCTAAGTTGTTAGACTAACGAGCGGTTCAAAAGGTTGGGGGCGAATGAAAAAAAAATCAGTCGGTCAATCTATTCTTTATAAGATCAAAAACTGACTCAATGTGGTAAGTCGGTTTTACATTAGTATTTCCGTTCGGAAAATATTTAACTCCGGTTGAAACCAACGCAGTATCAATTCCATAACTATTACCCATTGCAATATCCGTCTCCATCCTGTCCCCTGTCAAAAGTACTTTTGAAAGATCATTACCAAGTCTTTGTTTGATTTCATTTATCATGAATTGAGAAGGTTTGCCAAAATGTTTTTCAAGTTTTCGATGAGTTCGTTTTTCAAGGGCAGAAATGGTTGCCCCGGCATCCATAACTTCACCTTCATCAACAGGACATGTATCGTCTATATTTGCAGCGTAAAACCTGGCGCCTCTTTCAAGTGCACGTGCAGCAATTTCAAGTTTATCATAGTTCAAAGTCCTGTCTAATGTTATCAGAATAATTTTAATTAGTGCAGGATCTTCGGCATACGTTAGTCCGGCTTCTTCAATTTCTGTAATAAATACTTTTTCACCTATTGCAAAAAATGTTTCTCCGGAATGATTTTCAGCAAGATATTTTTTTAATACAAGTGTTGAATTGATAATTTCATCTTTATCGATATTCAATCCGAAACCGGATAGAAAATTAAAATACTCGCTAATACTTCCTGTGGTTTTATTAGAAATGTAGATGATCTTTTTTCCGATCTTTTTCAGATAGTTAACAGTCTCGGCAGCATTCGGGATGATGTTATTACCGCGATAAATTGTGCCGTCCAGATCGAAAATGAAACAGTCGTATTTATTAATCATTTTATTTTATTGGATATATTTTGTAAACCTGAACTGAATTAGAATTAATACTTACATTTAGCACTGCATCAGTAACTGAACCTTCTGTCATGCCCTCTGCCCCGGAGATCAGATCAATATAAGATGCCTTTTTTATATCTAGAGGTATTGAAAAATTAACAACTTCTTTTCCAAGATTAAACACAGAAATAATTTTTTCATCATTCAATTTTCTTTCAAAGGCAAATGATCTTTTTTCATCATTTGAATAAAGAAAATTAAGATCACCATGTTTAATTGAACTATGCGAATTCCTGATATTCAAAAGTTTTTTATAATACTCTTTAAGATTGTTATCGGGTTTAACTGAATAACTGCCGAAACCTTTTTTAAACCCCGACGCTTCATTTATTATTTCATCATCATATTTAATATTATCCCAGACCATTGGTTTACGGCAGTGCGGATCATCCGCGCCCCACATGCCGATTTCATCACCATGGTAAATCATTGGGGCGCCTTTATACAACATCTGAAATGCCAGTATAAGTTTTTGTTTCTCAAATACTTCATTCGTCGGTTTTGAAGGATTGTAATTATTGTTCCCTTCATTTGCATCTCTGTCAAATCCCCTGTCGGGATTATAAATCATTGAAGATAATCTTTCAGTATCATGACTGCCGATTAAATTCTGCAGCACATCAAGATTTTCCGCAGGGTAGTTTTTATCAATCTCTTTAAGCTTCTTAATAAATTCAGAAGTACTTATGCTTTTTTTGTCAGCAATAAAAAAGTCATTAACGGCAAAAGCAAAACTGTAATTCATTAGAGCATCAAACACTCCATTTTCAGAAATAAAATCGGGTGAAAGTTCCCAAAGCTCTCCGATAATAACAGCATCTGGATTGGTTGATTTAACCAGTTTATTCCAACCTCTCCAAAAACCTAACGGAACATCTCTTGCGACATCAAGACGCCAGCCGTCAATTCCGTCTGAACAATCGCCGTCATTATTCGGGTCCATCCATCTTTGAGTGGCGTGATAGATATATTGTTTTGGACCGT
This sequence comes from Bacteroidota bacterium, assembly GCA_023453665.1. GTDB lineage: Bacteria > Bacteroidota > Ignavibacteria > Ignavibacteriales > Ignavibacteriaceae. The sequence continues at coordinate 5,521 of JAEXTA010000235.1, forward strand.
CGTGTAAATCATTTTCAGTTCTGTTAAACTCAGGAAGTGATGCAATATTCCACCAGCCTTTATAATTAAATTCACTTTCTTTTGTAGATGGATCATCAAATGAACTTATTATAAACCAGTCGCGGTATCTGGAGTCTGATTGTTTAGTAATAACATCCTGGAAAGCCCAGAATTGGATACCAACGTGATTAAAAACACCGTCAATTATTATTTTCATTCCGCGTTTGTGGACTTCATCTACCAATTTAAAGAATAAAGAATCAGCGGAAGTAAATTTCCAGGTAGATGGATCATCAGGGGTTTCACTTTCAATTATTTTTTTATCGCCTTCAGGATCAGGACCAAAATTAATATCTATGTGATGATATGTAGAGCCATCATATTTGTGTAACGATACTGCTTCAAATACGGGATTAAGATAGATTGCACCTGCTCCAAGTTCTTTTATATAATCAAGCCTGTTTATTATTCCCTGGATATCTCCGCCATAACGCCTGTCATACATATGATCACGCACATTACCGCCGAGTTTTTTTTCCCATAAAGATTGTTCAAACCAGTTTGATGACCATTTTTTGATTTCCCAGTTTTCAGGTTTTCTTTCAGCGTTGATAAAAACTTTACTAACATCCGGATCATTTTGTTTATCGCCGTTCTCAAATCTCTCAGGAAATATTTGGTACCACACTATCCCTTTAGCCCAATCGGGAACTTTATTTTGAGCCACAGCCATTGTGCAAAAAATAACAGACAAGAAAAGAAAAAGTATATAGATTGGTTTCATTTATTTAATTCCTTTTTAATTATCAGAAGAGCTTCAGCCATTGAATGTGGTTCATATCGTAATTCAGTTTGTGCTTTAATCGTAACTAAGCTATTGTCAAAATTATCTGAGTTCGTTTTTTCTTTATTTGATAGAACTGGTTTTATCACAGTGTTTTTAAGGTTGAGCACATTAATAATTCTTTCTGCGAGTTCAAACATAGTTATAAAATCTTTACCACCAATATGAAAAATTCCCTGTTTTTTATATTCAATTATTTTGCTAACTGCCTGAACGAGATCATCAGTGAAAAGAGGGTTAAGAGTTACTTTGTTATCACAACTGACTTGTTCACCCGTCAGTGATGTTTTTACTATTCTTTTTATAAATGAATCATCATTGATTTTATCAAGACCGTAAATCTGTGATGCTCTCACAAGTGTATAAATTGTACCGCTTAATTTAAGAACATTTTCAGCCGCAAGACGTGTACGTGCATAATATGTAAGCGGGTTCGGAACTGCTTTTTCAGAGTAGGGCCCTTTCGATCCGCCAAAAACATCAATTGACGATAAGTGAATTACGTGTGAATCAAGAACCCGAGCAACTTCGGTTATATATTCAATTGCTTTAACATTAATCTTCCATGCTTTTTCTTTTTCAGATTCATATTTATCAGAATTACATAACTCTTCAGCATTAATGATTACATCAGGATAAAATTCCATTGCATATTTTTTGAACTGGTCACGACTAGTTATATCGCAGTGAATATATTCAGCATCATCAGTTAGTTTTTCGGGATTTAGTGATGTTGCAAGTACCTGGTACCTGTTCTGCAAGGCAAAAAAGTTAATCAGCCTTTGTCCGGATAAAGTATTTGCACCGGTTATCAGTATTCTTTTTTTAATTAAGTTGTCTGTCGATATCATATTTCAGGTTTTTCATCATACTTACATTTTCATAAGCAGCTACGCAGCCGGCAGATGTGTTTGCATACTTTAAAGCTTCATACAATTTCATTGTCTTCAAATATTTATAAAAAAATGAAGCCCCGAAAACATCTCCGCATCCAATTTTATTTTTTGCATCAATTTTTATTGCAGATTGAAAAACAGATGCAATCTCATTTCTGTCATTGAAAAAATATTTTGATCCGTTTTCATCTAATGTGATAATAACCGACTTAACTCCTAAGGCAAATAACCATTTTACAATTTGTCCTTCTTCTTTAATGGTACTTAGTGTGTAAAGTTCGTTCGTATTTACCTGAATTATATCAACACACCCAGCCCATTGTTCGAAGTGAGGAATTATCCTGAAATTCCTTTCATTATTTTCGTCAAGTCCGCGCGATAGAGTGTGAACATCTAAATATATTAGCCCCTTAAATCTGCAGCGGATATCTTTTAACTGCTGAAGTGATATATCGAAACCTGTAACCATATTTAATAATATTCCATCAAAGACGCTGAGATCAAAATCTGTTTTAAGACTTGCAGTTATGTTGTGATACCTTTCTGATCTTTCTTTTGCTTTGTCGATTGTCAGCCAAACACGGGGTACTGAACTAACAGGCTGCAAATAGCGTCTGTCATAGCTGTTATAAACATCCGCATAAAGCGGATAATTTTTTTCTTCAATCGATGTACACAAAATTATTTCATCATCAGTTTCTTTTAATTGTTTTAGCGCAGAAGCAGCGTAATAAATGCCGCCCGGCGCAGTGATTTCCTTTCCGTCTTTTATATAATGATCTTCAACTGTTTGTCCGATAACGAGTAAACGCATAGTTGTTATTTCAAATTAATTTCGGTTTCTACAATAGCAGGGAGTTTTTCTTTAAACACAAGAGTTATCTTTTTAGAGTTCTGCAAACAGCCGTATTTTTCAGAATAAACTGATTCACTGATAGTTATATTTTTGTTTGAAGCCTCAGTAAAAATCGTTAATGACATTTTAATGTCTTCGTTATTAATTAAAAAAGTTCCATCAGGCAAATTTTTTACAACTACTGCCGGATGAAGATGAAAATTAATTACCACCTTATGTTCAGCACCGCCAATAAACTCATCCGTGATTTTTATTTTACTATTAATTTTATCGAACCGGAATGTGCGTTTGCAGATCACGGGATCAGGCAGTCTGGTATATGCGTAGTGCTGTATTGAAAGAAGATCTGAACTTTTATCCTGCTTCCATTCAAGCAGGATTGGTTTTGTAAGATCTTCTTTTATTTTGAAAAGGCCGTCCGTTTCACTTAATAAAGTATCATCGACATAAGCAGTATTATGATATTTAACCGTTCTTAACCTGTTCCTCAATTCCCTGTCGGCATAAATTGAATAAGTACCAGGGTCAACTAAAAACTTTTTACCTTTATATAATAACTCAAATGTAAAAGTGTCATTGTGACCTGGAGCGCCTTTTCCGTAATTACCAATTTCACCAGCTTCAATAAATAAATGTACATCTTCATTTCTTAACATATAGTGCCCGCCTTTTTTATATGCTGAAGATTCAATTGATGGTTCGCTCTTAAAAAGCTCATCATACTTTTGTTCTGCTTTGCTTCCAAATAACAAAACCAATTCTACGCCTGTTCTTATTTTTTTCAGAGGCGGATCAAATTCATACATCATCATTCCGACACTAAGCGGGTAAGAATAATCATCCAAGTCCGGTGTATTAAGTGGTAATATCCTTCCTGTTACCGCGTCACCTATCTGTGGAACCGTAAAATCATCACGTAAATAATCTGATTGCACTCTGAATACTTTCATCAGAATTTCGTCATACTCTTTGGTGAAGGCGGTACCAACTTTTGTTATAAAAATTTTTGCAAGATATAAACACTCAAGTATAATTGAATGCAGTGGAACGGACTGTTCGCGGCTTACACCGTCATTATAAAGCTGAGCCCTGATTTCATATTCCAGTCCGGATTGTGCAAACCGCAGAAGTTTTTTCCCGTAGTAGTCATTCTGGTATAATAATCCGGTTGTTAGCAGAGCAAGCAGGTTAAGGAGATATTTGATGTCGCGGATTTTAGAATAGTCCAGGTTATTTTCAATAAAAATTGAATGATGAATTATTAAATCATTAAATGTCTGAATAAAGTTTTCATCAATCTTTTCCGAATCAATAAAGAAGTTGAATGAATAGGCAAGATTAATTAATCTTATTGAAACTTCTGCTGAATCAACCCAGTTCACACCAAAACAAAATTTATTTGAAACGATAAAACTTTTGATCAATGAAATATATTTATCAACATATTTTTCATCTGATGTGAGCAGATACGCTTTTCCAAGTACAAGAAGTTGATTTAGCCTGGCAATCTGCCAGGGATATTTTATATCAGCGCCTTTGGGTGTATTAAAATAATCTGTTCGCCAGACGAGAGTAGGTTGCCATTCATACCCGCTTTTATAGTCCTTCTGCCAATTGATCTCATTACCAAAAGAAATTTCTCCTGTACAAAAGATGTCATATACATTATTGCAAATTTTATCAGCACGGGCAATTATTAATTCATCTTTTTCGATCTTATTAATTGTGGCTATCAGTTCAGACTTTTCTTCGGATGACTTGCAGAATGATAAAGGATAGTCCTGCTTAAATCCTTTTAACGATTTAAGTGCATTCAATTTGGGAAGCGGAAACTTTTTCCCGATAAATGTAGAAGCCTCAACATCCCGCCTGAACATTCTCTGGCGTAGATATGTATAATTGAACGATATTAAATAATCGAATAAACCCATATAAATATATTTTATGGAATGGTTTAAAATAAAAAGAATCTTTATTTTCACGACAGCATTTCACTATTATAATTTTGGTACTTCTTAAGGACAATATGATTTATTTTAAGCCGGGTATTCTGTTATCCTCAGTTATTGCATTACTTTTTATAAGCTGCTCTTCCCATCACATTTCTACTGTTGATGCAGGTGATGAAATTATTAGCGTCGGGAATCTAAAAGCGAATCTTGAATTTCTTTCAGATGATTTATTGGAAGGTCGTGAGGCAACAACGCGAGGCGAAAAACTGGCTGGTTTGTTTATTTCGTCTGAGCTTAAGAAATACGGTGTATCTCCCTACTTGAACGACTATTACCAGAGATTTAACCTTTTTGCCGCTTCATCTGACAGATCATCGATGGTTGAGGTAAATAGTTTACAAGACAAAAATATTTTCAGGATGAATAAAGATTTCTATATAATCCGCTCATCAGAAAATACAGATACGGTTGCCGCCGTTTTTGCGGGCTTCGGTATAACTGCGGAAGAATTTGGTTATGATGATTACGCCGGCATTGATGTAAAAGATAAGATAATAATAATTCTGCCAGGTGAACCTTACAGCAGAGACAAAAATTTTTTCGATGGTGAAGAAGAAACAACATATTCATCATTTTTTTCAAAGATAAGGCGGGCTTCCGCAAAAGGTGTTAAGGGAATAATTTTACTTGATACTGACACAGCCGGTGTAAACTGGAATAATTGGTCTGACTTCGTAACTAAACCCGCATTGTCATTACATCCTGTTAAAGATAAACCATCAATGACTATTCTGCATTTCAATTATAACGCGTCTTCACTATTAATGAAAGGGAGCGAAAAAAATCTGGAAGAATTAGTAAATATGGATTTGAATGAACAAAAAATTACTGTATTTGAAATGAGTGGTAAGGTTAATCTTTCAATCAAAAAAATCTCGGAAAATAAAGAGTCTTTTAACATTATCGGAATAATTCCAGGTAACGATCCTAATTTGAAAAATGAATTTGTTGCTATTGGCGCTCACTTTGATCACCTTGGTATAAAGGGTAATGAAGTATTCAACGGTGCCGATGATGACGGGTCGGGTGTAGTTGCAGTACTTGAAGTTGCTAATGCTTTTATGAAAACAAAAGCAAACAAAAGATCGATCCTGGTGGTGTTTCATGCCGCTGAAGAAAAAGGATTGTACGGATCGGAATATTTAACCGGCAATCTTGATATTATGGATAAGATTGTTGCCCAGATAAATATAGACATGATTGGCAGAGAAAGTATTGATACACTTTATTCTGTTGGTTCAGATAAGATCAACCCTCTGTTAAAAGATATTGTCGAAGAAGCGAACAACGAGTCATCCGGATTCATTTTCAACTACAAGTTTGATGAACCAGACGATCCTGAAAAGATATATTTCAGAAGTGACCACTATAACTATGCTAAGAACGGAATTCCTGTTGTTTTTTTCTATGATAATATGAAAGTTGACTACCATAAAACAACCGATGATGTTGACAAAATAAATTTTGAAAAAATAAAGAAGACGAGCGAACTCATTTATCTTACGGCTCTGAAAATTTCAAACAACAGTATTAATCTCAGAACAAATAAATAACAGAATATTTTTCACCTTGATCTAAAAGAATAGAAATCAAAAATGAAAATCGGAATTACCTGTTACCCTACATACGGCGGCAGCGGTGTTATTGCCACCGAACTTGGAAAAGAACTTGCTCTGCGCGGACACCAGGTTCACTTTATAAGTTATGCGCTTCCTTTCAGACTTAACCAGTACATTGAAAATATAGTTTTTCATGAAGTGGAAATGAGCAACTATCCGTTGTTTGAATTCCCGCTTTACAGCCTTGCTCTTGCAAGTAAAATGGTTGAAGTGGCTAATTATGAAAAACTTGATCTGCTTCACGTACATTATGCAATACCGCACGCAAGCAGCGCATACCTGGCAAAACAAATGTTAAAACCGGTTAAAGATTTAAAAGTTACTACGACACTTCACGGAACCGATATCACTTTAGTCGGACTCGAGCCTTCCTTCCTGCCTCTTGTTAAGTTCAGTATTGAACAAAGTGATGGGGTTACTACTGTTTCAAGATTCCTTAAAGAAAAAACTCTTACCAATTACGAAATTGATAAAGACATTGAAGTAATACCAAACTTTGTAGACACTAATTTGTTCAAACCGATCGAACATTGTGTGTTTAAAAAACACATAGCGCCTAATGATGAAAAAGTTCTTGTCCATACCTCAAACTTCCGCCAGGTAAAAAGAGTTATGGATACAATTAAAATATTTGATATAGTGCAAAAGGAGGTTCCTTCAAAACTGCTTCTCGTAGGAGATGGTCCAGACAGATCTGAATGCGAAAGACTTGCCAGAGAATTGAATCTTATGGAACATGTAAAATTTCTTGGTAAGCAGGATGGGTTGGTTGAAATACTTTCTGCATCGGATTTATTTTTAATACCATCACAGTCAGAAAGTTTTGGTCTTGCCGCACTTGAAGCAATGGCAGTTGGACTTCCCGTTATAAGCTCAAGTGTTGGCGGTTTACCTGAATTAGTCCGCCATAACGAAACAGGTTTTATAGCAGAGATAGGTGATGTTGACCGAATGGCTAAATACGCGATTGATCTTTTGACAAACAACAGGAAGTATGATTTATTTTCATCTGCATCACGTTCACGTGCAGTTAATAAGTTTGATAAATCGATTGTGGTTCCCTTATATGAAGACCATTACAAAAAAGTGTTAGGCGAATAATGAGAATTTATTGTGCCGGCGCAATAAAAGGTGATATAACATACCAACAGTATTATAAGTGGATTGTTGAATATCTCAGCGATAAAAATCACGTGGCTTACTCTGAATTGAACAAAGAATTATTTACCAGTAATTCACTTACTGACAGAGAAATTTTTACACGCGATATTCAGTGGTTAAAAGAAAGTGAATTGATGATAGCCGAAATATCAGGGCCAAGTCTCGGCGTAGGATTTGAAATAAGTTTTGCTTTATACGTTTTAAACATTCCTGTTTTAGCTTTATATCAGCCTTCGGTTACAAGAGTTTCAGCAATGATTAATGGATGTACATCTGACCTGATTTCTATTCAGAGTTATACATCCTATGAAGAACTAAAAGAAATAATCGACCAATTTTTAATTTATAATACACCCGATTGAAAGAAAGAGAATTCATTTCGTACTGGCTTCAAATCCTTCAGCAAGATGGTTTAAAAGAATTCCCCTCTGAGTTTATTCAGACAGAAAATTGTTCAACCATTTCAATGCCCGGCAAAACACTTGTATTGGGTAAGGAGTTCTTCGGAGAGATTGAAATTACGACAGTGGATGGAAAGTTATTTCTGCAGGTAGGGAATATGTACCATGCAAAATATGTTGTGTATGCAAATAAAAATCTGCCTCAGCAGATAATCATTCCTAAAGATGAAAATGTAATTGAACAAGCAGTTATAGAATACGAGAACTACATCGATTCACTTATTCGTTTAATAGGCAGTGACTACAAAAAGAAATTCCCGGGTGAAAAAAATCAGCAGATGGTAACTAACAACATTTTGCGTGCAATGAATATAGTGCGTTACTGAAATTTATGATCGAAATAAGCGACAGCATATATTCATACCTGTTAAATCTTTACGGTGAATCAATTGCATCTCACTATGTTGATTATATAAAGCTTGAACCGGTTCAGTATATCAGGGCAAATTCACTGAAAATATCTGCGAACCAACTCTCCGGAATTTTGTTCAACAACTACAAAATTGAAACCAGCCCGGTACCGGGGCTTGATAATTCCTTAAAGGTTCTAACAGGCACCAATCTCGTTGGTAAAACAGTAGAACATATCACCGGCTTATATTACATTCAAAGTCTATCATCAATGCTTCCGCCTGTAGTACTAAAACCATCAGCCAATGAAAAGGTTCTGGATCTTTGTGCTGCTCCTGGCTCAAAGTCCACACAGCTTGCCGAAATGATGAACAATTGCGGAACTCTGATTGTAAATGAAATTCAGCTTAGCAGGGTTAAAACTTTGGTTTACAATTTAGACAGATTAAATATTATCAATGCCGGCGTACTCAATTTTAAAGGTGAAATTTTAAGTAAGATATTCTATAACTACTTTGACAAAATACTCCTTGATGTTCCCTGCAGCGGTTTGGGAATTTTACAGAAGAAGGAGGAAGTCAGCAACTGGTGGTCGAAAGACCGGGTTAAAGCTTTAAGTGAATTACAGTTGAAACTGCTTGTTGCTGCAATCAAAATGTTAAAACCGGGAGGTGAAATAGTTTATTCTACCTGTACACTAACACCAGAAGAAAATGAAATAGTAATAAACTCTGCTTTAAAAAAATATCCTGTTGAACTTTGTGAAATCTCAATTCCCATTAAAAGCCATAACGGGTTTATTAAACATGAAAATGAATCACTCAACCCCGCTTTATCATTTTCAAAAAGATTGATTCCCTGGGAAGTGAACTCGGATGGATTTTTTGTTGCCAAACTTACAAAAACAGAAACGACGCCTCCGATGGAAGAATTAAAATCATTGCGGACAAAAGATATTCTCATTACCGATTACAAAAACAAAAAAATAAATCCGATGCTGCTCAAACTTTTTCACTATTACGGCATTGATGAATCTGTACTTGAACAATTTAAATTTCAAATAAAGAATAATGATCTGTATTTCCATAATGCTGACTGGGAGGGAGATAATCCGGGTATTTACGAACGGATCGGGACAAGGTTCGGGCTTATTGACCGCAATAATGAAATAATATTAAATACCCAGGCAGCGCAAGTCCTTGCTAAATACTTTAGGGAAAATGTTTATTATATTACTGAAGCTTTAGAATTAAACAGATATCTTGAAGGAGGGGTATTCAAAAATAAAAGTCAAATAAAGGGTCAATGTGTGGTGAAATTTAACGATAATATAATTGGTTCGGCAGTAGTAACTGCATCAGGTATTAAAAGCAGATTTCCACGTGCAAAACGCACACAGGATATACACAAAGATTTTTGAAAGGGTAAGTATGAATATTCAAATATTCGGAGATAGAAAATCTCAGGAGTCAAAAAAGGCAGAACGATTTTTCAGGGAGCGTGGAATTCCATTCCACTACAAAGAACTACCCGAAGATGGAATTTCAGAAGGTGAGCTTGATAACATCTGCAGGGCAATACCTATCTATGATCTCATTGATAAAACCGGAAAAGAGTTCCGCAAAAAAAATATGCAGTTCATGATTTATGATATCCGGGAAGAATTGCTGACAAACCCAAGGTTATTCAAAACACCAATTGTGCGCAATGAAAAAGATGCAACAGTAGGGTATCAACCAGATACCTGGACAAAATGGATATCTAAAGATTAATTATGGCAAGCAAAATTAATTCACCAACTCAGATCAAAGCTGCGGGCAACAAAACAAAGATCATTGAGGAATTTATCGGAAGAGTGAACAGTGTTACTTCTTCTTTAAGTATAGCGAAGATGACGAGCCCCTCCGGATGGGTTGAACCCGGTCAAACACCTGAGTTTGACGAATATACCATTGTATTAAAAGGAATGTTAAAAGTTAAAACACTTAACGAAGAATTTGAAGTTCATGCCGGAGAAGCGATCATTGTAAATAAAAATGAATGGGTACAGTACAGCACTCCCGGTCCTGATGGCGCAGAGTATATTGCAGTTTGTCTTCCTGCATTCTCACCCGATACTGTCCACAGGGATGAATAAGATTTTTTTACCGTCTGATTTAATACAATTCACAAAAAGAAAAAGACCGCTTCATATTATCATCTGTTCATTTCATAATCATAAATAATCTTAAAGCGGTCTTTTCAGAACCTGAATAACATTAAAAATTAAACATCATAATACATAGAGAATTCATAAGGATGAGGTTGAAGAGCCATCGGTTTAATTTCCTTTTCTGTTTTGTATTTGATCCATGTTGAAATAACATCTTCTGTAAACACATCACCTTTAAGCAAATATTCATGATCTTCTGCAAGTGCATTAAGTGCTTCATTAAGACTTCCCGGTGTTGACGGAACATCTTTCAACTCTTCAGGCTCCATATCATAAATATCTTTATCAAGCGGCTGACCCGGATCTATCCTGTTCATAACACCATCAAGCCCAGCCATCAAGATTGCAGAAAAAGCGAGATAAGGGTTACAAGATGGATCAGGACAGCGGAACTCAACACGTTTTGATTTGGGACTTGATGAATACATTGGAATCCTGATCGATGCACTTCTGTTTCTTTGCGAATATGCAAGATTAACCGGAGCTTCATAACCCGGAACCAATCTCTTATATGAATTAGTTGTTGGATTTGTGAAAGCAAGAAGTGATGGTGCATGTTTCAGTAATCCGCCAATAAAGTATAATGCCATCTCACTCAATCCGGCATAACCTGAACCGGCAAATAATGGTTTCCCCTTTTTCCATAAACTTGTATGAACATGCATACCGCTGCCGTTATCACCAAAAATTGGTTTAGGCATGTAAGTTACAGTGCGGTTGTTTTTTCTGGCTGTATTCTTAACAATGTATTTAAACATTAATAACTGATCAGCAGCTTTAAGCAAGGGTTGGAATCTCAAATCAATTTCACACTGACCGCCGCTTGCAACTTCGTGGTGCTGTGCTTCAACATCAATTCCGCTGTTGATAAGGTTAGTTACCATTTCATTTCGCAAATCCATTAAGGAGTCTGTTGGCGGAACCGGAAAGTAACCTTCCTTATATCTTGGTTTGTATCCAAGGTTTGGTCCTTCTTCCCTGCCGCTGTTCCATTTTCCTTCAACAGAATCTACAACATAAAAACTTCCATTCGGTTGTGAATCAAAGCGAACATCATCAAAAACAAAAAACTCTGCTTCCGGTCCAAAATATACTGTGTCAGCTAAACCTGTTGATAATAAATATGCTTCCGCTTTTTGAGCGATGTTTCTCGGACATCTTGTATATTTTTCTTTTGTCGCCGGTTCATAAACATCACATATAAGGCTTATTGTTGGTGCTTCGATAAATGTATCGATAAACGCAGTATTAGGATCAGGTATGATAAGCATATCACTTTCGTTAATTGCTTTCCATCCTCTTATCGATGATCCATCAAATCCGTATCCATCTTCAAAACTGCTTTCACTGAACTGTGAAACCGGAACAGTGAAATGCTGCCACTGTCCCGGAAAATCCATGAACTTCATATCTACAAACTTTATTCCTTTTGATTGAATTTGTTTCAGTACATCTGAAACCGGAGAATTGGTTTTGGCCATATACTTTCCTTTTATTTGATTATTGTTTGAAAAAAAATTGTTAAATATCCAGTGCTGTGGTTTCTTTAATTGTAGAAAGCACAAAAGTTGTTTTCGTTGCAATTACTCCCTGCCAGGATTGAATCTCACCAAGAAGTTTTTCCAGTGCTTCAGTATTTTTAACTACTGCTTTTAATAGATGTGATCCTTCTCCAAGCACTGAATGACATTCAAGTATTTGGGGCATCTTTTCAATTTTTGTAATTAAAGTTTTGTAATGTTTTGAAGACTCCATAATTACATGAATATATGCCATAATATCGAAGCCGAAAGTTTTCCTGTTCAGTTTTGTATAATAGCCTTCAATTACACCTTTCTCTTCCAGTTTATTTAATCGCTCGCTTACAGAGGGAATCGAAAGGCTGATTGCTTCGGCAAGTTCATTTCTTTTTGTCCTGCCCTTCTGCTGAAGGATATTCAGAATTTTAATATCTAAGTCATCTAACATTGAGAACCTAATTTTTTTAAGTGTTGTTGGAATTTTGGTTAGAAATATAAGGTTGGCAGGCGTTCAGCGCAATAGCCCGCAAAATTATTTTTAAGATATAATCTTTAGAATATTTGCTAATTGAGGGGTTTTATACCATATGGGGTAAAAAATGTTTTGCTTTCCTTAACGGATTCAAACAAAGACAGGTTAACCGGGTTTCTAAGTTGAAGTTTATGATAAAGATGATATTGCACCGCAATATTATTTAAGGATTTGATTTCGACACCATTTAACTCAAGACGATATTGAATATCTGTATCTTCTCCGATTGAAGGTGCTTCATACCTTTCATCGAATCCATTAATATCAAGAAGATCTTTTTTGTGGATTGAAAAATTACAACCGAGTAACCCGCGTTTTTTCTTGTTGAATATGTTCCGCAAAAAATGATTACGGATATAAAATCCTTTCTCAACGTCAATAGATTTTCCGAATAGTCCGTCATCTATTAGTTTTAATAAATTATTCTCAAGGTATCTTTCTTCAACTCGTTGTGGAGTAAGTTGGTTTGTTATTTTTTCAGAGAGATTAACCCTTCTTCCGGTTAAACAAATTTTTTCTTTCTTATAATTGAAATGTTCTTCAACAAAAGCATAGTGAGGGATGCAATCGCCGTCAACAAATAAAAGATAATCAGATGATGAAGCAAGTATCGCTTTGTTTAATATCCTGTTTTTCCTGAATCCTTTATCTTCCTGCCAGATGTGTTTAACCGTGAATGGATAAGTCGATGAAATTGATTCGATACCTTTCACAACTTCCGGATTTGAACCATCATCAGCAATTATGATTTCAAAATTTTTAAAGGTTTGATTTTGGAATCCTGCTAAGAGTAGTTCAAGATATTTTATCTTATTATAGAACGAAATGATAACTGAGACTTCCGGTTTCATCAATTATCATCTGAATCAAGTTTGGTAATTTTTTTCTTCTCAGCCGACCTGTTGTATGCATTTTTTTTCGGTTCAACTTTGGGTGCTTTTTTGGCAACAGGAATTCGTTTCTTCTTCCTTTCAACTACGATAATATTTTTATCATCTGCCTTAATCGCAGTCTTCTTCTTTATCTTATTCCTAATCTTTCTCTTCATAAAAAAAACTTAGAAGATCGCGTAAATAAAAGGAGCCAGGGCAGAGCCTTGTGTAATGATTATAAGTCCGCCAAGCAGAATTAAAAAAATAAGTATCGGCGCCAGCCACCATTTTTTACGGACTTTCAGAAAGTCCCACAACTCAGATAAAATTGAAAGTTTACTCATGATATTCTCTTTAATAATTAAAACTGTCTCTCATAATCAATTCGCTCAGGAATCTTTTTATCCCGTTTAATCCAGTGTGAATCCTTTTTGTGATTCCATTTCAGGTCAAGAAATTCCTTACCGAAGATCTTTGCAATAAAACCAATAGGAGTAAGTATCAGGTAATATAAAACACTCAGAATAACTCTTGTCATAAACCAGCCGAGTATAATTGCAAGCGTCATCCATATCTTGTTAAGCGGACGAAGCACCTGAGGCGAAACAAGAGCCGGAACAATCAACAATAGTGCAGCTAATC
>JAEXTA010000248.1 GCA_023453665.1 Bacteroidota bacterium
GGTGTAACTGGCATAAGTCAGATAAACGGCAGACAGCAGTTGACTCCTCAACAGCGCGTAAAAATGGAGATTGAATATTATGAACATGCTACCTTCTGGAGTGATTTAATTATTGTATTAAAAACATTTGGAATTGTTATCAACAATAAAGGGAATATCTGAAAAAACCTTCTACTTTAACTTATCATTAAGCAGGAATACTAACCGTTTTTTTGACCTTGCAACGTCTACTTAAAAGCAATAATTTGAATCTAAAATATTTATAGGTCGGGTAATAAATGCAGAAAATAGTTGTTTCTTTTTTTGTGGCCAGTCTGCTAATAAGCACAAATTTTTCTCAATCATATAAGATTCTGGAAAGCAATTCCAATTTCATAAAAATTGAATTTAATTTTTTGAATGCTTACAGTATCGAAGAGAGCATGATTGATGGAGTAAAATTTAACTCAATAATTGGAAAGGAAATTAATCTTCGCAAATCCGGACAACCCTCATTACCTGATTTTAGAGTTACTATCGGAATACCACATAACTCTCAGCCAACAATAAAAATTTTACATCATGATATAGACAAAATTAGTAGCAAATTTATTCTACCAACTCCCGATTCACTAAACCAGCCATTCAATCTACTTCAATACGATCAGAGTATTTATTCGAACAATCAAAACTTTCCTCAGAATATTTCTGAAATCAATAGTGATGTTGTTATGCGTTACGCTAGGTTGATTTCTGTGAGTGTAGCACCATATCAATATAACCCCGTAACCCGTGAACTTACCTTTAATAAAAGGATCACTATTCAGATAGATTTTAACTCTGAGTTTGAACAAAAGTATAGTGTATCTACAGTTGATGATAAAATGACAAATGAGATCTTACAATCATCTGTTATCAATTATAGCATTGCCAAAAATTTTGTTGGAAAAATAACTGCGATAACTAATTCACCGGCAATTGCAGATTCTTATTGGTATAATCCAGTAAAGGATTGGTACAAAATCTATCTCAAAGAAAAAGGGGTTTACAGAATTACTTATGATTGGCTGGTAAGTTCCGGAGTTCCAGCTAACACAGGATTACAGAATATGAACTTGGAACTTTTTTGTAACGGTGAATCAATTCCAATTGATGTTGTTGATGTAAATCAGGATCAACAATTCAATTCCGGTGACTATTTTCAGTTTGTAGGTGAACCTGCAAAACGTACAAACCAGTTTACAACGCTAAACATTTATAATAATTCAAATGTTTACTGGTTTTCATATGAAGCAGATAGTGTTAATCTTTATAATATAATTGATGGCTATATTGAAATTCCCTTCCCGGTTATTAATACTACAGTTGAAACTCTTGTCTGGGAACAGGATAAGATATACCACAATTTTGGTCGATCTGATAATGACCAAAGAGATTATTGGTATTGGGGTACTGTTGAAAGAAGGAATAATATATCTCAGTATTATTTTGAACACATAATTAAAGACAGTTTTTGGTTAAATATGAATGAAACCAAAACAAACGTTAAACTCAGAGTTGGGTTACATGGTTTAACTTCGTCCTCATGTTCACAAGGTGCAGCCCATACAGCTCAAGCTATATTTAATGGTCACCCCATTGGTACTGCCCAATGGAATGGTCAGAATTCCTGGACATTACAGAAAGACTTTTACCTCTCAACAAATTATATTGGTGGGGATACTGCATGGATGAATTGGGGTAATGATCAACAATTAATTTTGAATTCTCTTGGAGCTACTTGCGATGATTCACTTACTGACATTTTTCTTGTAAATAATATTGAATTTGATTATTGGAGATGGAACAGATCAAATTCAAACCACTATTATTTTAAGAGCCCTCCTAACGATTTTCAACAAAATATTTATCAAGTTTGGCAATGGGATCGGGATCATATGAAGATTTATATCCCAAGCAGAGGAGACATTATAACGAATCCCCTTATTGCTAATGATCAATACAGGAGTGTTTATTTTGTCGATACGATCTCAGTCCAAACAGAATACTTTTGTGTTGCGAATGATCACTATTTTCTTGCAGATTCCATTTCACGAGATGAACGTTCAGATCTAAGAAATATTTCCAATCGTGCTGATTATATAATCATTACTCATCCAAAGTTTAAAAACTCAGCAAATGTTTTAGCATCATACAGAGCATCAAATTTATCTGGATTCGAAAACCCAACCACTATAGTTGTTGACGTATTTGATATATATGATGAATTTTCGTTTGGACTGCTAAATCCATATGCTTTACAGAGTTTTGTTAAATATGCTTTTGAAAATTGGCAAAATCCTGCTCCCTCGTTTGTAGTTTTGTTAGGTGATGGTAGTTATGATTATCGAAAAATATTTCCCTCCAGCAGGGAAAATTTTATCCCTTCTATTCCATATCATGCACAAGAATATGGTCAGTTACCCAGCGATAATCTTATAGTAGCAGTTTCAGGTAGTGATATTTCACCAGATCTGGCTCTAGGTAGGTTATCCTGTGAAACCATCGATGAAGCAAATGAACTGGTAAATAAAATAATTAATTATCCTTCAGATAATACCAAAGTTTGGAAGGAAAATATTTTATTGTTAGCATCAGGTTTAAGCCTTCAGGATCAAATTTCGTTTGGATTTAATAATGCCAGTAAACAACTGGAAAATTTATTTCTTCGACCAAATGGGTTGCACACAACAAAAGTGTTTAACTTTCCTGAACCACATGATATGGAATTTCTTGGTTCAGGACCGAGAATGCGTGAGGAAATAAATAAAGGTGCAGCACTCGTAAACTATTATGGTCATGGTGGCGGTGCGCAATGGGATCTGATATTCACAAAAGATGATTTATATGAACTGGAAAATCAGGGGCGGCAGCCACTCGCATTAAGTATAACATGTTACACAGCACATTTTGATAATGCTACAGCATTTGGAGAGGTTTTTACAAGGCTTCCAGGGAAAGGCGCTATTGGTTTCTGGGGAAGTGTTGGATTAACTTGGTGGAGTACTGGGCAACAACTTAATCAAAGACTCTTTAATCAATTATTCAATCTGAAAAATCATGTAATAGGTAATGCTATTTTAAATGCAAAGGCATCTCAAGGTGGAGGTTTTTTTGATGAGATGATAGCTCAATTATCGTATTTAGGAGATCCGGCAATTGAACTCTGTTTACCAAAGTACCCCGATTTTCAAATCACATCTTCGGACATCAGTATAACACCAGAAAATCCATTAGTTGATGACACAGTGCTGGTTAATATAAAAATAAAGAATCTTGGGGTTACATTTAATCAGGATTCAGTTGTTGTACAACTTTTTGAAAATTTATATTCTCCGGAAAAATTAATTGGTGAGAAAAGAATGGGGAGTTTTGGGGATGTTGATTCAATTTTGTTTCAATGGATTCCAAAGGAATCAAATCTATATACATTGTTTGTTTATATAAATGAGTTGGATACAATCTGGGAATTAGATCATTCTGATAATTTTGCATCCAATAATTTTGCTGTGTTCAGTTTTGATGAACCAAATATTGTGAAACCGATTAATGGTTTTTATACTCCTGATAGTAATATCGATTTTGTGATCTCTGATGTAGGAAGCATATTCAACCGTGAATTTAATTACAAGATTGAAATTGACACATCTGAATCTTTTAATTCATCAATTCGAATAATCTCACCTGAATTAAGACAATCCCATAATATTGTAGAATGGAAAAGCCCTGAATTATCACAAGGAGAATATTTTTGGAGAGCGATCATTTATGATGAGGCTGATACAAATCGTAGTGTTCCAAGATTTTTTTCAGTACATCAGGAGAATGGAACTGGATTTTTCATTCATAAAAAATTGCTGGATCATTTAAATAAAAAGAACACCTTCTATTCGGATTCACTAAAAAGTTTAGTTTTAAATACCGAATTACTTCCTCCATTTCCAAATGAAAGATTTTATCTTGATTCATTAATAATTGATTTGCCTGCAGACTCAACAATGCCAACCGTATTTACCACTGATGGCACATATTTTTATTATGGTTGTTTACCATCATACGCAAGTGGTAATCCTTCCAGGATTTATAAAATTGGAACTGGTTTAAATGGTACAATTGCAGGCGAAAATTATGGAAGCATCCCAAGTCCGGAATTGTATATTAACAGCAGCCTTATATTTCATTCCGGGAAACTGTATGCTTATTCAGACTCGACACAGTCTTTGCTAGTGATTGACCCCAATACTGGGGATACTTCGTCAGTTCCATTAATCGATAGTCTATTATTAACAAAGTCCAAACCAACACAGTTGGGTGGGGCTTTTCTTTATTCTGACGGAGATATTGTTTACAATTTGGCAATTGGGACAGAAGAATACCCTGACAAATTTATTGTTAGAAAATTCGATCCAGAAAATAATTGGGCAAAAATTGGTGAGGATATTTTTCTGAATGGGTTTACAGTTCCAGCAATTTCAAGTTTTATAGTAGTTGATGATTACTTAATTACTTATGAAAATTTATTCGCTTATTATATGCGAAGGTATCGGCTTTCTGATGCTGTTTTTGAGGAAGAGTGGTCTTATACAACAGTACCCAAGAATTATCTTGCGGTTAATTATGATCATACTAATAATTTTATTTATTTCAATTCGTATAGTCAAGGAAGTTCGATTGATTCACTTGCATTTGTCCGTTACCAAGGTACCTATAAAGACGCAGCCGGTACAATTTCAAGCACAGACATAGGTCCAGCAAGCAAATGGAGTTCCATTATTTATGATATTGATAATACGGGATCTACAGGCACCTATTCGGCCACGCTGTTTGGCAGAAATCGTTCCACACAAGCCTGGGATACTCTTGCTGTTGGATTTGCCTCAACTTTAAATATTGATACATTAGATGCTGATATCTACGATTATTTAAGATTTAATATGGACATGGTTGATTCTTCCTTTGGTGCAAGTGAGCCTCTCAAATTTAAATCACTAAAGCTAAATTATACTTCACTTCCAGAATTAGTTATTTCACCTGATGAGTATTCGTTTTCAGCAGATACACTATTACACGGCTTTCCGGTTGATATGCAACTAAAAATCCGGAATGTTGGTTATACCGATGCTGATAGTTTAAGGTTAGCAGTACATCTGAATGATTCTGATTCCGCATATTTTACCAGGTCGGTTTCAGTTAAGAAAGATTCAGTTTTTACACTCAACGAAACTATAATTACTGATAAGCTGCTATATACAAGCCCTGTATCTGAAATAAAATTAAAAGTCGTTGCAGAAAATAAAGAGCAGGAGTTTTATACATTCAATAATATTGTCGAAAATCAATTTTATATTTCACGTGATTCAATTAAGCCTGTGCTTACAGTTACATTTGATGGTCAGGAAATTTTTGATGATGATATTATTTCTTCAAAACCGGAAATAGTTATTAAACTTAACGACAATAGCCCACTACCACTGACCGAAAATCTGTTTACACTTATTTATACTGTCAATGATAGTTTACCAAGACAATTAAACTCAGCAAGAGACAATCTTGAATTCAACTACACTTCGAGTCCTAATTCTGAAGCTACATTTACCTGGCGACCCATTCTTTCTGATGGGCGTCATGAGTTAGAGATATTGGCAAAAGATTCTTCAGGTAATTACTATTTTGATTCCACAGTTTATAGCAGGTCATTTTATGTATTTAACAAGACTGATCTTCGCGAAGTTTTTAATTACCCTAATCCATTCAAAGACGATACATACTTCACATTTCAGCTAAGAGGTTTTGAAGCTGAAACTGCTGAAAATATCCAGATAAAAGTTTTTACAGTTGCAGGAAGGTTGATAAGAGATTTAACTGTACCTGCATCACAACTTCGAGCAGGGTTTAATAAGATCTACTGGGATGGAAGAGATCAGGATGGTGATATAATCGCTAATGGACTTTACCTGTATAAAGTTATTGCAAGACTTAATGGAGAAACAAAAACTGTAACTCAAAAACTTGCTAAATTAAAATAATTCTGAAAAGGGAATTATAATATTAATAATCCCCGGAATATTTATCTTGCCATTGAATTTAGAAATCACTTTTAAAGGAAAACTATGTGCGGTATTGTAGGTTATATCGGTGATAAGAATTGTGTACCGATTCTCATTGAAGGTTTAAAACGTCTTGAATACAGAGGTTATGATTCAGCCGGAATAGGTTTAATCTCACCGGCATCAACTATTATTGTTAAGAATAAAGGAAAAGTTTCTTTACTTGAAGAAAAAATAGATGAACTTGAACTTTCCTCCAGCCTTGGAATAGGACACACACGCTGGGCAACACACGGAATACCAAATGAAATAAATGCACATCCTCATTCAAATACTGCACAGAATTTATTTTTAATTCATAATGGAATAATTGAAAATTATCAATCACTTAAATCAGGATTGATAAAGATGGGTTATAAATTCCGAAGCGATACCGATTCCGAAGTATTACCACATTTGATCGACAACTTTCTCAACAAGGGATATAATCTCACTCAGGCAGTTCAGTTAACGCTTAGTGAAGTTGAAGGAACATACGGCTTAGCAATCATTTATAAGAATGAACCGGATAAAATTATTGCTGCCCGAAAAGGTTCGCCATTGGTCATCGGGCTTGGCGAAAATGAAAATTTTGTTGCCTCTGATGTATCGGCAATTTTAGCTTATACTAAGCAAGTCATTTATATAGAAGACGGTGAAATTATTGAAATATATAAAGATAAAATTCTTGCAAAAAATATTTCTGATGAAGAGATAGAAAAAGAAATTCATGAAATTCAAATGAGCCTGGAAGAAATCGATAAAGGCGGCTATTCTCATTTTATGCTTAAAGAGATAATGGAGCAGCCTGAATCAGTTACAAATTCTATGAGAGGAAGACTACTATTTGAAGAAGGCACGGCGAAGTTAGGTGGATTGGAAGCTGTTGCTGATCAGTTAGCAAATTCAAAGAGAATTATCATCTCGGCTTGTGGAACTTCCTGGCATTCAGGTTTAGTTGGTGAATATATGCTCGAACAATTTGCACGCATTCCTACCGAAGTTGAATATGCAAGTGAATTCAGATACAGAAACCCAATTATAAACAAGGATGATGCAATCTTTTTTATTTCACAAAGCGGTGAAACAGCAGATACTCTTGCTGCGATGCGTGAAGCAAAATTAAGGGGAGCACTTGTACTGGGGATATGTAATGTCGTTGGAAGCTCAATTGCCCGGGAAAGTATGGCGGGGGTCTACACACATGCGGGTCCGGAAATTGGAGTAGCCTCAACAAAAGCATTTACATCTCAATTGGTTGTTCTTGCCCTCATCACTCTCTTAATAGCTCGTAAAAAAAATATGAGTCTTGTTGACGGAAAAAATATAGTCGAGGAAATGCAAAAATTGCCAGGAAAAATTGCACAGATTTTAAGTCTGAATGATGAGATAGAGAGAATCGCCGAGGAATTTAAAGATTCCAGAAATTTTCTCTACCTTGGAAGAGGATATAATTTCCCGGTTGCATTAGAAGGTGCATTAAAACTAAAAGAGATATCATATATTCATGCTGAAGGTTATCCTGCTGCAGAAATGAAACATGGTCCAATTGCATTAATTGATCAAAATATGCCTGCGGTTTTTATCGCACCCAAAGATTCTACATACGATAAAATCGTAAGTAATATTGAAGAAGTAAAAGCAAGACAGGGAAGAATTATAGCAATAGCTAGTGAAAACGATACTCGAATTGATAGGTTAGTCGATTACACAATTAAAATTCCTGATACTATCCGTATGCTGATGCCGATACTTTCTGTTATTCCATTACAATTGCTTGCTTATCATGTTGCTGTTAAAAAAGGATTAAACGTTGACCAACCCAGAAACCTTGCTAAAAGTGTTACCGTTGAATAAAAATATTTTTAGGTACTGATATTTCTTTTGAGATTAAACGAAAAATATTTATTTTTGGCGCACAATTTTTGGGGCAGATAGCTCAGTCGGTAGAGCAAAGGACTGAAA
>JAEXTA010000031.1 GCA_023453665.1 Bacteroidota bacterium
CTCTTATCATTGTGATAACTCTGCTTTTATCAATTAAATAATTTTATAAAAGAAAATTGGAATATCAATGTAAATTTAATTTCGATTCTTGGTACAAAAATAGAACTTCTTTTTTAAAATAAGTTTCAGGATTTGTAAATGTATAAACTCACAATTAGAATAATAGTAGCATTTATTCTAGTACTTATCGTTGGATGCAATAAAGAAGATGCTCCAACTAATACACCTCCGCCAAACACAATTACAAAAAGTCCGAAGAGGGGACTTGCTTATAATCTTACTCATCCCCTTGATCTTGATACTTTGAAGAACGGAATTTCCTGGTGGTATAACTGGCATCATTCATCAACAGCTCCGGCTAATTATTATGCAGATTACAACATGGAATTTATTCCAATGCTATGGGGCGGCAACACAAGCAGTGGTGACATGCTTCAGGTTAAAAATTATATTATGAATCACCCGGAAATACAATACCTGCTTGTAATGAATGAACCAAATCTCACAGACCAGGCAAACAGAACGCCGCAACAAGCTGCTGCAGACTGGTTAAAGTATGAACAGGTTGTGAATGAACTCGCCGCTGAGCAAAGAACAATTTATCTTGTAGGACCGGCAATGACATGGGGAACTATGCCTGGCTATTCTGATCCTGTCGTTTGGCTTGATGCTTTTTATGAAGCATATAAATCAGCGAACGGCGGACGACTTCCCAAAATAGATTACCTTGCATTTCACTGGTATGATTACGGACTTGAAGCACAACTCGACCGACTTCAAAAATATGGAAAGAAAATCTGGATTACTGAAATGGCTAACTGGAATGCACAGATAAATTCCTATCAGAAACAAGCAGAGCAAATGCAGCAAATGGTAGCATTATGCGAAGGCAGGGAAGATGTATTCCGTTACGCGTGGTTTATAGGAAGAGGTACATTTCCTGATAACAGGTTTACATATTTGTTTGATCAGAATCCAGGTCAGCTAAATGATCTGGGTAAACTTTATTTGAGTCTTCCATATTCTCAGTGAGACTGAAAATTATTTTACTTTAAATACAACGAATGTCATATCATCCTGCTGCTTATTTCCGTTAAGCCATTCAGATGCAGCTTCTGAAAAACCTGAAATTATTTCTGATGATGATTTATCAGCACATTTAAAAAGTATTTCATTTAAATTTTCATAACCAAACATTTCCTTTTTTTCGTTAAATAATTCGGGTAAACCATCACTCATTAAAACTACCACATCACCTTTAGCAACAGGTATAATACTTTTTGAATATTGATAATCTGTTACTCCCAACGGTAAGCCTTTAAGTGAAACAGATTCAACCATGTTCGACTGTGATCTGAAGATTAAAGCCGGAGGCATTCCTGCGCCTGCAAGTTCAATATGATCTCCTTTAAACCTCACCATTCCCATCGCCATAAACATATTGGCGAGGTTCATTTTTTTCAATGCATAACTAAGTTTGTTCAGGATTGTTGAAACATCATCTTCACAGGACATAAGATTAAACAAACTTTTTGTTGCAGTTACCATTGTACCTGCTTGGGCGCCATGACCGGTAGCATCACCAATTGCAATTGTCAGTTCATTATCCCGACCTTCATAAAAATCATAATAGTCACCGCCAACTTCAGTTGCGGTTATCATGGAAGCAGATATTTCCAAAGATGGATTTTCAGGAAGTTTTGAAGGAAGCATAGAGAGTTGAAGTTTCCTTGCGTCTTCAAGTTCCTTTTTCTTAAGGTCAAATTCTATTTGAAGAATTTTCGATTTTGTTTCAGCCGATTCCATTTCAATATCATGAAGCTGCTGAAGTGTTTTATGTGCTTTATGTTTTAATCTGTACCTGTTGAACAGCAGTATTGATATTATCAGAACAGCAAGAAGCCCTGCAAACAAAGCTGAGTTATATAAAGTCTGAAGTTCTTTTTCTCTTTGCAGTAATTCAATCTGTCGTTTTTGATCCTCACTTTTATATTTGGTTTCAATTTCCGCAATTGTTTCCTGGCTTTCAGTATTGAACATTGAATCGTGTGCTGCCTTGTATAATTTATATTCGTCTAAAGCTTCTTTAAATAATCCGCTGTTTTCATAAATTGATGCAAGAATACCATGGGCTTCTCGTATCGTTGACCAGCTTCCGCTTTGCAGTGACAGTTCAAGACCTCTCTTACCATCATCAATGGCAAGATCGAACTTGCCTGACTTGTTATATATTTCTGCACGCACAAGCAATGAGCTTGCTAGACCGTTTTTATCTCCGACTTTTTCACGACTTTCAATCGCCTTTGTTATATATTTTAGTCCTTCCTGATAATTTCCGAGTTGCTCATAAATTGAAGCAATATTATTTAAAGCGATTGATGTGGAAGATTCATTATCATTTTTTTCCCATATCTCGAGTGCCTGCTGATAATAGTCTAATGCAGCATTATAATCTTTTTGTAATTCTTTAACTGCGCCGATGCTATTTAATGTAGAAGCAAGTCCTCCTTTATTGCCCAGTTCTTTCCAGTATTTTAAAGCGCGTTCATAATACTCGAGTGATTTTTCAAGCTGATTTAGTTTTTGATAAATGATTCCAATATTATGGATAGAGCCTGCAGTACCGCGTAGATCTTTTCTGATTTCATTATGTTTTAGAGCAAGATGATAATACTTCAGTGCATTATCATACTCACCGACAATGGCGTAGAGAATTCCAAGATATGTGTAAGTAGTGACTAACTCGTTGTCATTTTTGTTTTGCTTTAAAATATCCAAAGCCTGCAAATGATATTTCAAAGCTTCATTATTATTACTGAGTCTTCTATGTATGGATCCCAGTTCGTTTAACAGTTTTGCCTTCAGTACCTGATTCTCATCGAGAAAGTCTGTAACTAATAATTTAGAAAGAACATTAATTCCTTCATTATACTTTTCATCATTTCTTAATATTCGTGCTTCGAGAAGAGATTGATATATCCGCCCGGTCTGAATATTAAAAATTTTCATCTGGTTGGAGATAATATTTATATAAGCTCTGGCTGAATCAGGATTATTAAGAAGCGCGTGTGCCCATCCCTTATAAAAATAAAACTTTATTTCAGTTTCTTTGTCATCCTGGTTATTTAAAAGTGTTAAAGCTTCATCACAATATTCAAAAGCAAGTTTAGTATTGGTACCAAGAAGGTTATCAACTAATTCATCGAGAATAAGAATGCGATTTTCGTCCTGCGAAGAAGCCAGTAGTTGTATAAGGCTGTCAACGTTTTGAGCTCTTATTGTAAATGATGCAGCAAAAATCAGAATAAATAGAAGTGTTTTTTTCATTTTAATTCGTGATTCATTCATCAGACATACCATTCGCTTAGTGTAAAAATAATTTTCTCACTTAAGAAATATTTCTGTGTTTTGATTTTAGAATGAAATGTAATACAGAGTGATGCAAAATTAGTTCTATAGTTTATAAGTACCAAACGATCAGGTTCTTTAATTGATGAGCGATGGTAATGCAATGATAAGCGGTCAGTACGATTGTACACATCTACTCCATTTACATTCTGTCACAAAGCAGATTCTTATGAATCGTGATGAAAATAAAAATTGAAAATAATGATCCATTTATCTAAGTTTGATTCAGAAAAAATCAATATAAAGGGCTTTTATGAAACAATTTCTTTTTCTCTCAATAGTAATCTTATTTACAACAATTCTTACTGCACAATCTGAACGTTCAGGTAAATTCGGAATAGGTTATTCCGGTAATCTAAGTTCATCAACAAATGCAATAACAACCACAATTTGGGTTACAGATAAAACGGTTGTAGAACCTCAATTCGGTTTTAACAGAGTTGAAGATGAAAATAGCAGTGCTACAATGTACAGATTGGGTCTTGGCGTTTTATATAACTTAACCGAAACCGAAATACTACCATATCTGGGATTTCGAATAACTGCGGCAATAGCTTCAGGTGATGATGACTCTTACACAGATATGATTTATTCATTTGTGTTTGGAGGAGAATATTTTATGAGTGATCATTTCAGTGCCGGTGCTGAAGTAAGATTAAACTATGCAGATACCGATGATAAATTTTCACCAATGTTTAATATTGGAAACGCAAGTATTATTTCAACTGAACAAGTTCTGAATGTTAAACTTTACTTTTAGGTGACATAATGAAAAAGATAATTTTTCTTATTCCTATACTATTTGTTTTTTCCTGTTCAGATAAATCATTTGATCCGACATTACTCTCAGATGGATTTAAAGGAATTACCGTTACAGGACCTGACAGCCCGGAGCCATTGCGTGCTGATCCGACAGATTGGTGTTATGCTAATATTAATTTTTTTAGTAAAGAAAATGTTGAAATCACCGGACCTGTTGGCTTTGAATTTGGTCCTTGTTATCCAAACCCAATAAATCAGAACGGAACTACTAGAATACGATTCGCTATTCCAGAAACTAAAATCATTAAAGTCTATGTTATCGACAATTCTCAAAGAGTTATAGATATTTTGGTCAATGATTCGTTATCAGCGGGAAGATACGAATGGGAGTACAGCACTGAAGGACTATACAAAGGAATATACAGGCTTATAATGGAGTTCGATGGCTATTCCTGCAAAGGTGATCTGTGGATCAAGTAAATTTTTAAGTGAGCATTGATAAATTTTCAACGCTCAATAATTACTATTCAACTATTTTATAGCAGCCAGGCTGTCACGAACCATTTCGTGACAGCGAGCAATCTAAACAAATTACTCCAGAATTTCACACATTACCATTCATCATTACAATCGTTCGTTCATTCGGCTGAATACTGAAATCAAAATAATATATTGTGGTAAAAATCATTTCCATCTATTTTAGTCTCCGAAAATAATTTTTATTTAATAAACTGATTGATTATGAAACTTCTATTTACTCTTTTCATTTCTATTCTATGTTCTATATCAATTCTGAGTCAGACAAAAATCTCCGGCACAATTAAAGATAAAAGTAACCAGCCTTTACCCGGGGCAAACATTTTCATTAAAGATTCTTACGATGGCGTGTCTTCATCAGTTGACGGAACATTTTCGTTCATAAGTGATGAAGAAGGTGAAGCAATACTTGTCGCAAGTTTTGTCGGGTACAAAACATTTGAACAAAAACTTGTACTTGACGGTAAACCTCAAACAGTCGAAATAGTTTTAGAAGAAGAAACAACTGAGTTAGGAGCGGTAACAGTTTCTGCCGGTTCGTTTGAAGCAAGTGATGAGAAGAAAGCGGTAATACTCCGTCCGCTTGATATTGTTACAACCGGTGCCGATGCAGATATTTATTCAACCCTTGAAACGTTACCAGGCGCGCAACAGATCGGTGAATCGGAAGGATTGTTTGTACGCGGCGGGTCCGCAGCAGAATCTAAAACAATTGTTGATGAAATGATTGTTCAGAAACCATTTTACACCGGCGTGCCTGATGTACCTTCACGCGGAAGATTTTCTCCTTTCTTATTTAAAGGAACAATTTTCAGTACCGGCGGATATTCAGCACAGTACGGACAGGCTCTTTCATCAGTACTTATTTTAAAGACTCAGGATATGCCTACACAGACAGTTAGTTCAATTAACCTGATGGCATTAGGTTTCGGCGGTTCACATACACAGGTTTGGGATAATTCTTCATTGTCAACGGAAGCTGGCTATTATAATCTTGATCCTTATTTCCAGATTCAGAAACAAAGAGTCGATTGGGTTAAAGCTCCTGAAAGTTTTGAAGGTTCAATGAACTTCCGTTATAAAACTTCGGAGACAGGAATGTTAAAAGCGTTTACATCTTATTCTTATGGTGATCTCTCACTTAATGTTGAAAATCTTGATCAACCTGATTTAAAAGATTTTTTCAGAATGAAAGGCGGAAATTATTTTCTGAATACAAACTACCGGGAAATATTTGATCAGGACTGGGTGTTCTTCAGCGGATATTCATTCAGTTATGATTTTGATGATATGGATATTGCGAGTGACAGAATCAAATTGAGAGAAACATTGAATACAGGTAAAGTAACAGTAACAAGAAATATTTCTTCAAATTTATTTTTAACAGGCGGTGGTGAAGTCCAGAATATAATTTATAAAGATGTGTTCAATGAACTTGAGGGAAAACTTAATGAAGTTTACCTGGCGGGATTTCTTGAATCTGACATCATCATTACAAATGATATTGCTGTAAGACTTGGTGTAAGAGGTGAAAGAAGTAAACTGCTGGATAAAGTTAATGTTGCCCCAAGAATTTCTCTTGCATACAGGCTTGGAACTTTTGATCAACTCAATTTTGCTTACGGACAATTTTATCAGACTCCCTCAAAAGATTTTTTAATGTGGACGAGGGATTTCGATTTTGAAAAAGCAACACATTATATCGTTAACTATCAGTATATCGGAACCGGAAGAACATTTCGTATAGAAGCTTATTATAAAGATTACTCACAACTGGCAAAAGGAACTGTGTTCACTCATCCGTACTTTAATCTGCCTGATGTTGAGTTTAATAACGGTGGAAAAGGTTACGCAAAAGGTATAGACATTTTCTGGAAGGATAATGAAACGTTTGACTATGGTTATTACTGGTTATCATATACTTATCTTGATACTAAGAGAGAGTATCTTAACTATCCAACGTTAGCTGCGCCGCCATTCTCAACACCTCACACATTCTCTGCGGTGTTTAAGTACTGGCTGAATGATATAACAACAAATGTCGGTATCACATATTCATTCGCAACAGGAAGACCTTACTTTAATCCGAATAATCCTGTGTTCCTTGGTGACAAAGCAAAAAACTATCACAACCTTAGTTTAAATCTTAGTTATATCACAAGTATCTTTAATAATTTTACAGTAGTGTTTTTTTCAATTGATAATGTTATTGGTTATAACAATGTTTACGGTTACAGGTATTCAAGTGACGGAACAAAAAAGAGTCCCGTGCTTGCGCCTGCCTTGCGTACCGCTTTTATAGGAATGTTTATTTCAATCGGTCAAACAAACCCATTTTAATTAAAGGAGAGACAAATGAAATTATTTTTATGTATTCTGTTTTCGTTCATAGTTGTCAGTAACACATTCGCTGATGACAAATATGAAAAAGCGATGAAAAAAAATCTGTCAAAGATGGATACAACAAATTCAGCGGAAGGATTTGTAGAGATCGCAAACGGGTTTGAACGTATCGCACTTGCGGAAAAAGACAAATGGCTTCCGTACTATTATGTTTCATTCTGCTATACACTTGCAAGTTATTCTGAAAAAGTGAATGCAGCTAAAGATATCTTTCTTGATAAAGCATTTTCATTCGCAAAAATATCAGATTCACTTCAGGCGGATAACTCAGAAGTTTATACTTTGTTCGGTATGATTGCCCAGGCAAGAATGCAGGTTGATCCGATGAACAGGTGGATGAAGTACGGCGCTGAAGCTGATAAAAATTTTACGAAAGCAGTTAAGCTTGATACGCTTAATCCCCGTCCCGAATATTTAATAGGTACAGGATTATTTTACACACCAGAACAATTCGGCGGTGGACCTGTTACTGCAAAACCGGTTCTGGAAAAATCATTGGATAAGTTTAATAAGTTTGTGCCTGCTAGTGATATCGCTCCAAACTGGGGAAGAAAAAATCTTGAGGGTATGCTTGAGCAGATTAACAAAGGTTAATCATAGTTTGTCTTTTGAAGTCAGTCACGGTTTGGACCGTGACTGTCATTTTTTATTGAGCTTGTCAAGAGATTTCGTCAACCTTCGACAGGCTCAGGCTGACAGGGGGATGATTTAAAATTTCAATTCTCATTACTTTCAAACTCATCTCAACTTTAATTATAATTTTTTATAATTAAAGAAAACGGATTATCTTTAATTAAGATTTTTTATAATTAAAGAAAAAATGTGAAAACAGATGAAAATCGAAGAATTCAAATCCGGCAAGTTTTTATCGCAGAAGCATTATAAAAGTTTCTCTCCTGCAAAAATAAATCACTTATGGACGTGGGATGATGCAAAGATAAATACTCTTCTGGCGGAAGCGAACCGCAAACTGGGTTCACTTGATGCGTTCTCAAAGCATGTTCCTGATGTGGATATATTTATTGAAATGCACATTGCAAAGGAAGCGACAAAGTCCAGCAGGATAGAAGGAACACAAACAGAAATTGAAGAAGCAATAAAAAGCAGTACGGATATTTCACCTGAAAGAAAAGATGACTGGCAGGAAGTACACAACTATATTACGGCGAGTAACAAATCAATAGCAAAGTTAAAGAAACTTCCGGTATCAACACGGCTTTTAAAAGATGCGCATAAAATCCTGATGAAAGGTGTGAGAGGTGAACATAAAAACCCGGGAGAGTTCAGGGAGAGTCAGAACTGGATTGGCGGCGCTACTATAAACGACGCAGTATTTGTTCCTCCGGTTCACACAGAAATAAATGAACTGATGAGCGACCTTGAAAAATTTCTGCACAATGAAAGTATAGATGTTCCTGTATTGATACGCGCGGGAATAACTCATTACCAGTTTGAAACTATTCACCCGTTCCTTGATGGTAACGGCAGAATAGGAAGATTGCTTATCACATTGTACTTAGTCAGTTCAGGATTGTTGAGTAAACCTTCATTGTACCTATCAGACTACTTTGAAAAACATAGAATGTTGTACTATGATAATCTTAACAAAGCAAGGCAGGCAAATGATCTTGCGCAGTGGTTAAAGTTTTTTCTTGCAGGAATAATTGAGACGAGTGAAAAGGGGATAAGCACTTTCCAAAAAATATTAATGCTTAAAGAAACAATCGAAGACAAAAAACTTGTTAAGCTTGGAAAGAAAATTGAAACAGGTAAAAGCCTGATGAGGTATCTTTATAAAAAACCTATTGTCAACGCGAGTATAGTTCAAGAAGAACTGGCAATATCACTACCAACTGCAAATTCTCTGATTGCTGATTTTATTAAGCTTGGAATTTTAACTGAACGAACCGGTTGGAAAAGGAACAGGGAGTTTGAGTTTAGTGAATATTTAAATTTATTTAAGTGATTAGAATTCAGTCACTGAGTGGTCGGTGACAGTCCCGAAATATTTTCAGTAATTGAATGGGAATCTGTCTGAAACTATGAATTTGTCATGCTGAACCTGCCTTGCCGTCAGGCAGGTTTATTTCAGCATCTATTTTTCGCGCGGAATCATTATCTAAGATTCCGAAACAAGTTCGGAATGACATTATTCGGTAAGACTTATGGGCAATGACAGCCTCGTCATTACACATTCTCAACGGGATTAATCCCGTTGAGAATAAAAAAGAATGAAACATTACTTTGTCAACAGCATCTTCTTTGTTGAAGTGAAATTACCTGCATTCAAACTATAAAAATAAACTCCGCTTGTCAGTGAATATTTTGACAGATCAAGTTCTATTTCATATACGCCTGCTTCAAGATCTTTTTCAACAAGTGTTACAATTTCTTTCCCGAGTATGTCGTAAATCTTAAGAGTTACAAAACTGTTTTGCGGAATTGAATAACTGAACCTTGTTGAAGGATTAAACGGATTAGGATAATTCTGTGTAAGATCAAACTTATCAGGTTTAACTCCGCCATTTACATAAACTTCATTTGAGTATTCATAACTGCCGTCAAAATCAACCTGCTTTAAACGATAGATGTATGAATTGTATCCGGAAACATAATCAGTATAATTGTAGCTATTACTACCGGTAGTCGTACCTTTTCCATCTAAAAAAGAAATTGATTCCCAACTGCTTGTTTCATTTGTTCTTCTTTCAATATAAAATCCTCTGTTGTTTATTTCACTCGCCGTAGTCCAGTTTAGAACAATGAAGTTACCATAAGACTGGGCTGTAAATGAACTCAACTCAACAGGAAGGGGAGGAATTGATGAAAGTGTAGCAGTCTTGATTACGATGTTGTTGTTTGGATCAAATGAAACCGATGATGGCTGCCTGTTAAAGTTCCAGAAGAATACCTGGTTGTTAGCGTTATTCATTACTCTGATTATTGTATCTGCGCCTGTTGTAAACGTAATTTTAATTTCAATCGGCATTTTGAAAAAAACTGTGTTTGTCTGAGTTTGTTTTGCGACAAACCCAACCTGCCATACACCAGCGCCCTGATTACTTATCCAATAATTGTTTGCATACGTAGGATGATTCGGATTATAAATCCACTGATCCATAAACCATGTCAGATCTTCACCATAAACTGTACTCATATGTTCGTAGAATTCAGGAATGACAGCACTTTTGTATTTCAAATCAGGATCGTTCGCATAAGCTAAAAGTCCCTGGAAATATTTTGTATCACCCATTACATATCTGAGTAAGTGATGAATAGTAGCGCCCTTCATATAAGTTATTGCATAGTTGAATAAAGTATTTGTTGAAGGAGTATTTATCGCCCAGTCAGGATTTGAAATTGCCCAGCCGGGATTACTGTTCAAATAAGTTGAAGCGTCACTAAGTATTTCACTTTTATATGAAGAATAACCTGATGTATGTTCAAGCCAGAGTGCTTCTGTGTAAGTTGCAAAACCTTCATTCAACCAAATGTCCGCCCACGTTGCACAGGTTATCATATCACCAAACCATTGATGCGCAAACTCGTGAGCAATCAAACTTGATTCCCAGCAATTGGGACATAAACTTGTCAATGTTTGATTTTCCATACCGCCCCAGGTAAACAAATTATTCAAAGTAGCAAAACCATTTTTCTCAAACGGATGTTCACCGAATATTGTAGAATAAAAAGTTGTCATTGGAATTATCATCGACTTCATACTATTAAGGCTTGTCGTACTCTCGCCCTGGTTCCAGTAAAACCTGATCGGAATACTATCAGCAGGATTTGAAATTTTATGCCAGTAAACAATATCAAGATTGTAATTTACTTTTCCGCTCATCACTATAAGATAGGTCGGAACAGGATCTGCGCTTATCCAGTTGTAATAAATAGTATCGGCTGTTTTGATTGAATCGGCAAGTCTTCCGTTTGAACCGAGTTTAACAGTTGCAGGAACTTTAGCTGTGAGATCAAGTGTTGCTTTGTCAGAAGGTTTATCCCAGCAGGGAAACCATTTGCGCGCGCCTTCAGGTTCACAGTCAGTGAATACCATTCCGTTGCTTACATTAAATGCGTTGTCAGTTACATTATTATGACGGTAGTAAACTTTTACATCGGCAGTTTCACCAACAGTATAAGTGCGGTCAAGAGTAATTGTTAGAATGTTTGATGTATGGGTGAAAGAAACGCCTGCAAGCCTGACCGAATCAATAACAAGCGAAGTATTTGTAGCATTAAGT
>JAEXTA010000055.1 GCA_023453665.1 Bacteroidota bacterium
CCACCTCTACTGTAACCTCAATACAAAACACTTCTCAACCATTTAGAATTGGTAAACCACAACACAATGCTAATTCCCTGATAGGCTCGATTGATGATATTAAAATTTATAACAGAGCTTTATCTGATCTGGAAATTTATCTGCTGTATGATTCCACAGTTGATGTCGAGTCAGAACAAGATCTCTATATAAATCAATATGTGCTAGACTATAATTACCCAAACCCCTTTAATCCAACAACTAAAATAAATTATTTCATTTCACAGTTTTCAAAAGTTCAGCTCAAGGTATTTGATGTTTTGGGAAGAGAGGTTGCTATTTTAGTTGATCAGGAACAATCAACAGGTCATTATTCAATTGATTTTAATGCAGAAAATCTTTCGGCAGGAATTTATTTCTATCAGCTTCAAGCAGATAATTTTTCGCAAACTAAAAAAATGATTCTCCTCAAATAGTTTTAAACCTTTTTGTCGGCAGAGGTTGTTGCATTGCAAAATACAGCAGCCTCATTTTTTTTCTATACCGTGTCTATTCACCCACTTCCCATCATTCCAGTACAGAATATTATTTTTCATAATTTCTTTATAGGCTTCCGTATCGGTATAAGGTGGATTCAGTTTACCTTTTGCTACCAACGAATCTCTAATAACTCGAAAACTACTTCCGATCACAATATCTATTACATTTTTCGTTGGGATAATTTCATATCCTACCTGGAGGTCACTTCGTGGTTTATTAACATCTGTTGCAAAAATGAATTTTTTAAGATCGGCTCTATAGTTAAATGATCCATACAAAAAATGAGGTGTTCTTTTTTCATAATATAGGTCATAATCAGTTTTTGGTAGCCTGACATAGTATTCCATCCGCGCTGGTCGTAAATTATTTAGCAAATAAGGATTAGTTGTAGGTCTCATTGTGTTAAGCGTATCTAATTCACATATAAAAAAAACAAGATCCTCATAACCGTTATCATATCCAACCCCAATAATTTCATTTCTTCCATCATTGTCATAATCCAAAATGTTAGCATCGATAAAATGACCTGCCGCCCATAATGTTCCGGATAATCTTTTACTATCTAACGCACTTATTCTATACAACGCAGAGCTAAAAGATGGTCCATTTGAGGAAATTAAATAAATTGATTTCTGATTATCGTAGGTGATGGTATCTACTATTACAATACTATAGTCGTTGTTTAATTTTTGTTCTTTGGTCTCCACTAAATCATCAAATTTATAACTCCAAAGTTCTTTTTGCTCATGGTTAATACATTTTAATCTATTTGAATTATTCCCGATGAATAATAGTTCATTTTTATTGTCAGCATTAATATCAACGATCTTAATATATCCATCAATATATTTTTTGTTATCGGTAAATTGCTCCGATATTCTTAAATCTTCATTCCAAAGTACTTTCCCTCTCGCATTTTTTATATATACTTTATTCCCGTCAGAAATTATAGATACAGGGTTATCATCCCAATCAATCACAAACAAATAAGCAAAAAGAATAGCAAGCAAAACAGTTATTACAGCGCTAACTAAATTTTTCTTTACAAACTTTCCGCCGCGCACAACAAGTTTCTGTTTTTTAATATCAATTAAATCTCTCCTGTTTATAACATCATTAATATCTTCAGCGGGAATAAGTTTTAAGTTTCTTTCAGGAAACTTTTGTTTAAGCAGCGTCAATGCAAAGTATGCATAGGTTTCTTCTGTTTTGGGTATTACAAAGTTGTTGACTTCAGAAAAAAATAAAGTCCTTACTTTTTGTTTTACTATTTCTTCACCCGTTGTAAGTATTATGCCTTTGTCATCAACCCCGCCCGTGAATGCGCTCTTCTCTTTAATGTTAATTATAAAAACTGGATTATAAAACTTCAATATCTGTTCAAGGAAGGAAAGAGTTAAAGCAATCCCGAGTGAGTTGCCTTCATAAAACCCGATCTTTTTATCAAAATTTATTATTATTTCGTGAAACTTGAATGGTTTGCTGATATATTTTTGTGACAAATCAAGCGCAAGTAACCATGATATTTCACACTGTTCATGTATCTTTACTTCAATTTCTTTTTCGCTTGGAATAATAATAAAATTATCTGAATCGACGGCTCTGTTTATTCTTATTGTAACTGATTCAACTATCCCATAAAAATTATTAGGTGCTTCTTTATCAATAAGAGGGAAAAATGCTTTGTGTGTTTTACCGTCTTCAAAATCCTTACCTCCCAGAATTAAAATCAGGTTTTCGTATTGCTTTTTAAGACGATCAATTTCAGTAGTTATTCTGATGCGATATTCAGAAAATAAATTATTATTAGCCGCGTTATTTAATAGCTCAAGTAATTTTTCTGTTGTCTCAGGTTCTGTTCCCCAGACTTCATATTTTGTTATGTAGTAAATGAAGTCATCAATAAATTCTTTTAAAAATGCCTCTGAAAAGTTTGGATTGTTGAAACTAAGGATTTGGTCAAAATAACTTTGGTATAATGAAAGCCGGAGAAAGTTGGAAGATGTGTTTAGTGTTTTTTCAATTAACTCTGACCGCAATGACTCAAGCTCAAGAAGATTCACAATTGTAAGCCCTCAATTTCATAATCTTAAAATGCTTTAACCAACATACTAATATTTCTTAAAACTTTTTACATTCCCCTTCCCAAACTCCCTCTCCCACATCTCCCTAAATATCTCATCAGTAGATTTCATCACAGGTTTCTTCTGATTGTAAACCGGAAATCTCTGCTCTATCCTAACCGTATTCTCATCAATAAACTTTAATATTTCCCTGACTGCAATCTTAGGTCTATTCCCCACTCGCATAATTCCAATCTTCCCATCCCTGATCAGTTTCTTTAACGTATCCCTCCCGATTCCCATTCTCTTCGCAGCTTCGCTATAAGACAACAAAGCAATCTCATCTGCATTTTCCGGATTACTATTCATTCACTTCAATTTTTAATTTGGACACAAGGACGACTTTCACCCCTGCTTTAAATTACAAATAAATCCATATCAAAATCTCGTCCTCCCGTCCCTATATTTTACTCCCCTTCTCTCTGAGGAGGGGACAGTTGTTGTCGAAGACAACAACAGGGGAGGTGCTATGCAGCCGCCTTCCCTTCCCTAAACTCAATCATCCTCTCCGCACCCGACTTTGACTCATTAACCCGATACTCATTTATCTTCGCCCAAACCTTCAGCCACTTTGTGAACTTTATCTGTGTTACAATCAACTCCGGATTTTCTCTCTTAAAGCGTTCAAAAATTTCTTTCTTATTATAAATTGTGTTCGTTGTTAGCTCAGAACAAAACTCATAAAACTCCTCACACGTTTCGTTGAATAATTGTTTCTTCTCTATATTAATGTGTTTATATGCCACAAGTCCATACCTCAAATAGTACTGGCAGTATTCCAGCATCACCTGGTAAAATTCATTCCACTGTATATCATTCCACGATTCAAAAAACCTGTGACCGAATTCGTGTTCCGGCTGATGACGTTTATTATAATGACCTGTATATTCTATAGGAAACTGCCGTGCCATAGTCGAATCATCTACACCTTTAACCGAATAATTCGTTGTGATTGCTATCTTGTGTGATTTTGAATACGGCAGGTATATTTCATCCTTGCCTTTTCTCTCTATGGTTATACCGTCAGCGATAGTTGAAAAAAGTTTCTCGAACGGGAATTTCTCGTCAAGATCCTCGAATGCTATTATATTTGTGTCTATATCAACTCTCTGAAATGCAAAACTTTTTGTTGGATTAAAAGTTCTTCCATTGATTGGTTCAACATTTCTAAGTTCGGAAATAGCTTTGATAGTTAACCCCTTCCCGCTTCTTCCTGTTGCACCTTCTGACATTATCTCATCTATTAATATAATAGCCTTTTCTTCCCCGCCTTTTTTATATCTATGTAGCAGGAATCCAATTCCCGATTTTAATGCGTTCATTCTTTCGGAATCATTTCCAATTGCGTTGTACAGAAAATCCTCAAATTCACTTCTGCCTGCAGCAATATTATACTCTCTCCGTATTATATTTCGTTCCCATATACATCCTCTCAGTACTTTATATGGTCTGGGATTTACCCCGTCTTCAGTTACTTCAACAAAAACATTCTTAAAAAAGAAATAACTCTTCTCCGCGGTGTCTTCACAAAACTCTAATGCACGGGTGATAAGAAACTCATAAAACCCGTCGCTGAATATTTGTGTACTGCCTTTCATTAAAGCATCAAGTACTGCTTCTCTTGTTGTTCCCTCAAAATCATCAGCCGGAATTTGACTCAGATACTTAAGAATGAATTCCTTTACCTCTGCACTTCGCATCTCATTCACAATATTATTTTCGACTTTAACAAAAATGTACTCATTACCGATTTTAATTTTACCATACCCGTTTTCTTCAAGCAGCCTTTTAACCTTTGTCCTGGAGATCCGTGTAGTTTTATTTTCTTTGTACCAGAATTTCAGATTTGCAGGTTTCCATCCTTTTTCCTTCGCTAAGAAGAAGATAGTCCCTGGAGTTATTCTCCCGTCATATCGGGATTTCAGGTCGCTGAATTTTTTTCTTACATCCTCTTCATCATCAGTATAATGCGGATTCCTTTTACTCAACTGAACAAAAAATTCCTCTCCCGTTTTACCTAACGGAACAAGTGCAAACCCGATTCTCAGCCAATCCTCGTAACAATTTTCACCAAGACTCTCGGCAAGAAATTCCAACGCACTGAATAACTTCTCTTCATCATAATATGCATCCGCAGTTTCATTCTGTTTTTCATTTTCTTTTTCAGATTGAATTGTATTCTCTTTAATTACACAATACTCCTTCAGGCAATCAATAAGAACCTGCGGTTCAATCCGAACTGGTTTTTCAATAGGATCATTTCCTAAAAAAGTATAAATACCTCCGCTCGGATGAACTGAATAAGGCAGCACTGTATAACAATTTCTCCAGCGAAGCTCGATATGTTTGCAGTAACCATCAGCCTTACTTTTGAATTTAAATACAGCTCGTTCGGGTCCTAATAATTTTTCAAGCTCCTCATTCCACTCACAATAAAAATAAATATGGTATCCGATGCCGCTGCCGCTTTGAGCAAGCCAGTCATACTGCTCAGAAAGATTTAATGCTTTTCTGAAAAGCTCAACCAATTCAAAATCCTCGACACCATCAAAATCAAAACACCGAAGATTTTCAATTCCCATTACTGCACCTACACCGCTGCAGTTCCAGTCCATCGCTTCAACATCATCAATTGTTTGTTTTTCCGATTGCCATTTTTCCCATTGTGAAGTTGGCTTCTTACCATTTATTGGTAACACATTGAAACCGAAGTTTACAGCGAGCTTCCTCGCGAGTTCCTTAAACATTTCTTTCTCCTTTTTATTTTTTTATAATAATTTCTTTGTCACCCTGAGCCTGTCGAAGGGTGACTGTTTTTATCTTTCCAGCATCAAATTTTCTCTCTACATCCTGCCTGTCTCTTTGGGAGAACAGTCATCCTGAACTTGTTTCAGGATCTTCATTCAATATTTTAATCTTTATTTTTTTCAATTATTATTTGCCTACTGCCTACCGCCTATTTACCCGCCTCTGGCGGGCTGCCTACTTCCCCTCACAACTCAACACTCACAACTTGCCCGCCTATGGCGCGGCTCAACATTATCTTCAAAGTCTTCCCACCGCCTCCCTCATACTCTCAAGATCAGGATGTAGATACAAACTCAAAGTGCTCAACTGTGCGTGTCCGGAAATCCTCTGCACGACCGGCAGCGGCGCACCCTTCAATATCATTCTGCTTAATGCACTATGACGCAAATCATGGAAGTGATAAGTATTTCCAAACCCTGCAGCCTTGCACGCACTCTTAAACTCCTTAGAAAAATAATCCGGAGTAAAACCAAACCCATTCCCCTTACAAAACACATATCTATTTTCCCTTCCTCGGCGAACCAAAGTGTTCGCTTGTTTCTCCCCTCCTTGGAGGGGGCCAGGGGGTGGGTCTGTCTTCCCATTTACCATTTCACATTTACCATTTACCATTAACTGCTTTCCTCTCGCCATCAAAACCTCCCTCACTCTGCTATGCATCGGCACGATCCGTTGCTTCCGGCTTTTAGTCTTAAAACTCTCACTTCCGATCACAATCACATTCTTTATAAAATCCACATCACACCATCTTAAATAAGTAAGCTCACTCAACCTGCATCCGGTAAAGAAAGCCATCACCACAAAATCCTTAATCACTTCAGTTGAGATATGAGAAAGAATTATTTCAAACTGCTCGTCAGTGATAAATTCTTTTTTAACAACCTGTCTCTTTGGCAACTTGATTTTACTCGCAGGATTTTCCTGCACATAATTCCACTCCTTTGCCTTATTGAACATTGCCTTAAGCACACGTAGATAAACATAAACCCCCTTTGGTGCAGTCCGTTTTTGAATATCTAAGAACATCTCCAGGTCTTTCAAAGAGATTGAATTCATTATTCTATCTGGTGAGTAATACATCAACAACTTTTTAGAAACCAATTTTACCCCTTGCAAAGTTTTCACTGATTTGTTTCTTAGCACAAACGATTCATACTCATCCAGAAAAGTTTTAATAGTCACAACAGGAAATTGCGGAGTTAGCCTTTCGACCAACTTATCAAAAACCAACCCTGCTATTTTCTCAACCTGTTTCATCTTAATTCCTCCCCCCTCTCTTTACCAAGGAGAGGGGACGGGGGTGAGGTTCCTTTCTTATTCTTTTTCTTACTCTTCCTGTTTTTTTTCTTCATTCCCCGACCTCAAAAAATTGCGTTAAAAAAATATGTGCAACGAAGTGGCAGCAGTAAAATTTGTTTGAATCCCGGCTCTGCGGTATGAGTTATTTTACTGCAACGGAGTGGAACAAATTTTTAGTAATTTTTTTGCACCTGTCCGCCTTTGGCGGAGTCTTGAACTGGAGTTTATCCCGATTCGAGGGATTTCTTTTCTTTCAAGAGAAAAGAAAGATTAAATGTTCGTGTCATTCCAAAGAAGTCCTCGACTGAGGAATCTCAATCATTAAATTTTTAGGCGGAAACATGTACAACTCCCCTTCGGTTTCTACTTCCTCAATCAAGTCCGATACCTCATACAACAACTCATTAATCTTTTTCAACTTTCCCTCAGCCTGAGCCTTTGCCTGAGCATTGATTCCATCCCACCCCTCCCTTACCTTCCGGATCCGTAACGCAAGCATTCCCAAATTGTATTCAATCGCCGTTAATAACTCTTTCATTAAATTCTCCTTTAAAACAAAAATGCCGTGTCAAACAATACCTTTCATAATCATCATCCAGGTTTCAACACGGCATAAAAAAACCATCAATATTCATGGTACAAATACCTGAATGATGATGGTACAAAAATATTATTAGTTTACGTGCACGAACGTACAGGCACGTACACTTATAAATAATTAATATTTTTCTCTTTTATAATCTTTATGCTTTGATGCATAACGTTGGTACCTACCTTTAATTTGATCTTTAGTCAATTTTATTCCGAAGATTTCCACTGCGTTGCTACTAAGTTTTTTATATATTTCTTCAAATTCTTCTAATC
>JAEXTA010000058.1 GCA_023453665.1 Bacteroidota bacterium
TTTGAATGGAAAGAAAAGATTAAGAAAGGTGACAAAGTATCTGCCGGTGAAACAATTCTTTTTGAAATCCCGTAACGGTAATGAACCGATTCAGGATTAACGCATCATTCATCCCGAACTTATTCACTTCAATGAATATGTTCTGCGGATTCCTTTCAATAATAAATGCAAGCACTGGTAATTTTAATTATGCGGCATGGTTAATAATAATCGCATCGATATTTGATGCACTTGACGGAGCTGTTGCAAGATTAACACATTCGAGCAGTAAACTTGGTGTTGAACTGGATTCACTATCCGATGTAGTTAGTTTTGGAGCTGCACCTTCATTCCTTGTTTATAGTACTTCTCTCCATTCAATTGGGACTATTGGAGTAATTGTAAGCTCACTACTTATGCTTGC
The DNA here is from genome assembly GCA_023453665.1 of Bacteroidota bacterium. Classification (GTDB taxonomy): domain Bacteria; phylum Bacteroidota; class Ignavibacteria; order Ignavibacteriales; family Ignavibacteriaceae. The sequence goes on from JAEXTA010000058.1 coordinate 404, forward strand.
TGGCGGATTTCGTCTTGCAAGATTTAATGTTCAGCTTGTAGGGTTTACAAAAAATTATTTTACAGGATTACCAATACCTTCTTCAGCAATTACTGTTGCGGCTTTTGTACTTGCGTTTTACAAACAACATGGATTTGACAAACCTTATTCGGATTTTTTAATACCGTTAGTGCTTCTTCTTTCCTTCCTAATGATTAGTAAAATAAAATATGATACACTACCCAAAATTTCTTTGAGGGGTTTACTTGAAAAACCTGTTCATTCAGTTTTAATTATTGCCGCTATTATTCTTCTCATCTTCACTTCTTATGAAGGACTCTTCTATATCTTTGTTTTCAACATCATATTTGGTATTTTTCGCTCAGTTTATCACTGGTTTTCAAAGACGAAATAAATACTGAATCCGTAAAAAATTCTTAACAGGTAGTAAAATTGTATAAAGCACAGGTAATAATTAAACGCCGTCCGTCTATACTTGACCCTCAAGGTAAAGCGGTTGAAAAGGGAGCCGCACATCTCGGACTTTCAAACATAAGCGGCACAAGAATTGGTAAATTCATTGAGTTCACAGTTGATGTTAATGATAAATCTTCCGCAGAAAAAGAAGTAGCAGAATACTGTCACAAACTTCTCTCCAATCCCATTATGGAAGATTATGAATTCACTCTTGAGGAAGTTAAATGAAACCGAAATTTGGTGTAGTTGTATTTCCCGGCTCTAACTGTGATCACGATGCATATTTTTCTTTACACAAAGTTCTTAATTATGATGTTGAATTCCTCTGGCATAAAGACACTGATCTGAAACAAAGTGACGTTATAGTTTTGCCGGGAGGATTTTCTTATGGTGATTATCTACGCACAGGTTCTATAGCGCGATTCTCCCCTATCATGAATTCTGTTATAGAATTTGCTGAGAAAGGCGGAAAAGTAATCGGCATCTGTAATGGTTTTCAGATATTACTTGAAGCAGGTTTACTGCCAGGAGTAATGCTGAAGAATAAATCACTCAAATTTGTTTGTAAGGGTATTACTCTCAGTGTTGAAAACTATGACACTATCTTTACAAAAGGAATTGATAAAGACAGATCACTTAAAATTCCTGTTGCACACGGCGAAGGAAATTATTTCGCTGATGAAGCAACAATTTCAAAACTGATAAAAAATAACCAGATAGTTTTTAAATATTCGTCAACAGATTCAACCGATGATGAATACAACCCGAATGGTTCTGTTTTAGATATTGCAGGCATCATAAATGAAAACGGAAATGTGCTTGGAATGATGCCTCACCCGGAAAGATGCTGTGATCCGGTACTTGGCAAAACTGATGGTGCGTTTATTTTTAAATCAATTGCAAAATATATTTATAACTAAAAGGTAAAATTATGTTTGGTAACTTAGGCGCCGGTGAAATAATTCTCATTCTGCTGGTTATACTATTGTTGTTTGGAGCTAAGAAGATTCCAGAACTTGCTCAGGGTCTTGGTAAAGGAATGAAAGAATTCAAAAAATCTTTGAAAGATGTTGAAGAAGAAATCAAGGTAACTGATTCGGATAAAAAATCTGATAAAAGCTAGATCAACCGTTAGTTTCATTTTTTAGTTCTCTTTCACTTCTTCAAGGAAATTTCATTTAGGAAATTGATTGCTTCCGTATTCAAACTATTCCGAAAAAATTAGTCAAATAAAATCAGGAACATTATCCTTACCCGATAATGTTTCCTTTTTTTTAAATCGGATCAAATCACAATCACACCTTAACGCATTCAATGAAGTCTATTCTGATTCACTTGAGCAGGCGAGAGTAATTCAGGAAAAAATTCTTTCAGGCAATGCTGGTAAACTCGCGGGTTACGTTATTGCTGTAAAAGATGTTCTGTCAATTAAAGGAAAAAGAACCACCTGCTCATCGAACATTCTAAAAAATTTTGAATCAGTTTACACAGCAACTGCGGTTCAAAAATTAATTGATGAAGATGCAATTATCATGGGTAAAACAAATTGTGATGAATTTGCGATGGGTTCATCGAATGAGAATTCAGCATTCGGTATTGTATTAAATCCTGTTGATGAATCACTGGTTCCCGGCGGTTCGAGCGGCGGATCAGCCGCTGCTGTGGCTGCTTATCTTTGCGATGCATCACTTGGTACAGACACAGGCGGATCCATCAGGCAGCCCGCGGCTTTCTGCGGAGTTTATGGTTTGAAACCAACTTATGGAAGAGTATCAAGATATGGACTGACAGCATTCGCATCATCTTTTGATTCGATAGGTCCATTCACAAGAAATATTTATGATGCTGCTCTTCTGCTAAGCATCATTTCCGGCAAAGATGAAAGTGATTCAACATCAGTTCCCAAAGATGTTCCTGATTATCTTTTATCAATGAATAACTCACAAAATTTTTCAGTTGGAATTCCAAAAGAATATTTTGCTGAAGGATTAGATAAAGAAATAAAATCAGCAATAGAAAAGATCATCGAACAATTAAAACAAAAAGGTGTGGCAGTAAAAGAAGTTTCACTTCCAATGACAGATTACACAATCGCAGCTTACTATATTCTCACGACAGCAGAAGCATCATCCAACTTAGCGAGATATGACGGCGCGCGGTATGGTTATCGATCACAGAATTTTTCTAACCTGAATGAAATGTATGTGAACTCAAGGACAGAAGGATTCGGCTCCGAAGTAAAAAGAAGAATCATGCTCGGCACTTATGTTTTATCCGCAGGTTATTATGATGCGTACTATCGTAAAGCTCAGAAGGTAAGAAGATTAATCAAAGAAGATTTTGACCGCGCATTTAGTGAAGTTGATTTACTCATTACACCAACGACTCCAACCACGGCATTTAAGTTTGGCGAAAAATCATCTGACCCACTCGAAATGTATCTCAGCGATATTTATACAACGTCAGCGAACCTGGCAGGTATTCCCGGGTTAAGTATTCCAATTGCACAAAACTCCGATGGACTTCCAATCGGTATGCAAATTCTCGGGAATCAATTTGAGGAAGAAAAAATATTCAGGATGTCAAAAATTATTTCAGAGATATTATAAAAAGATTATTCTTATCAGCAAGAAATAATTTCCATTCATAATTTTCCTGATGATATTTCCCTCAAAATCCTTAACTTTGTCACCATAATTTCAACACAATTTTAATAATTCAAGGGTAATACAAATGGCAATCCTTGTGGATAAAAAAACACGTTTGGTTGTTCAGGGAATAACCGGCGGTGAAGGTTCATTTCATACTCAGCAAATGATTGAATACGGAACTAAAGTTGTTGCAGGAGTCACTCCCGGCAAAGGTGGTTCCATACATAACAATGTTCCGGTTTATAACACAGTTTCAGAAGCAGTTAAAGAACAGAGAGCAAATACATCAGTTATTTTTGTTCCTCCTGCATTTGCGGCTGATGCAATACTTGAAGCTGCAAACGCCGGAATAAAAGTTATCATCTGCATTACCGAAGGTATACCTGCAAATGATATGATCTCAGTTTACAATTCAATAAAAGGAAAAGATGTAGTCCTGGTCGGACCAAACTGCCCCGGTGTTATCTCCCCCGGAATGGCAAAGGTTGGAATTATGCCCGGCTTCATACACAAACAGGGACGAATTGGTGTTGTATCCAGAAGCGGCACATTAACTTATGAAGCGGTTAAACAATTGACGGACGTTAATCTTGGTCAATCCACTTGTGTGGGTATTGGCGGCGATCCTGTAATTGGTT
>JAEXTA010000153.1 GCA_023453665.1 Bacteroidota bacterium
ACATAATCTCGTATGCCGTCATTCCATTTTCACGCAACGGAACTTTATTGAGATCCACCTTCATCCCTGATTTACCCTTTGCGCTCATTTCACTTGTAGAACATGAAATTCCTGCAGCTCCCATATCCTGTATTCCAACCAACCATCCGTTACGGATTATTTCCAATGAGGCTTCAAGTAAAAGTTTTTCTGTGAACGGATCACCCACCTGTACTGATGGTCTTTTTGCCTCTGACTTTTCAGATATTTCTTCTGAAGCAAAAGTAGCGCCGTGTATTCCATCTCTTCCTGTGGATGAGCCGACAATCATAACAGCATTGCCGACACCTTCTGCTGTTGCACTTGCAACATTTCCGGGTTTTACTATTCCGACTGCCATTGCATTAACAAGAGGATTGTCCTGGTAGGATTCATCAAAATAAACTTCACCAGCAACTGTTGGAACTCCGAAACTGTTTCCATAATCGCCGATACCTTTTACAACACCATCAAATAAAAATCGGGTTCGTGCGTCATCAAGTGAACCGAAGCGTAGTGAATTGAGTGACGCGATTGGTCGTGCGCCCATTGTGAAGATGTCTCTCATAATTCCACCGACGCCTGTTGCAGCACCCTGGTAAGGTTCAACAGCGGAAGGATGATTGTGACTTTCAATTTTAAAACAAACAGCAAGTCCATCGCCTATGTCAATCAATCCGGCGTTTTCCTCTCCCGCGCCGACCATAAGCTTGCCGCCGTCACGTGGTAATGTTTTTAAAAGTGCGATTGAATTTTTATAACTGCAATGTTCACTCCACATCACACTGAAAATTCCGAGTTCGGTGAATGATGGTATACGTCCTAATATTTTTTGAATGCGTTGATATTCTTCTTCGGTTAGTCCGTGTTCGAGTGCAAGTTCAAGAGTTACTTCGGGTTCTTTCATTAATAAATCCGGAATAGTTTAATAAATAGTCGTTGTAATATAATACTTTGAAAATTTGTGAGGAAACTGAATTTGATTATGATTTAATGTCGAACTTCAATAAAAAAGGCTGGCAATACTGCCAACCTTTAATAAAATTTTCTTTGTGTGTATGTTAAAACAACGATGTTATATTCTGAAAATGAATTGATAGTCCAGTGATGTTTGATTCGACTTCATGACCGGAGAAGTAATCAATGTCGTAATATCGTATATCAAGATGTTCGGCCAGAAAATCTGTTACAGGATCGTTAGCCCAATAAGCATATAACTTGAATAAACCTTTTGCTCTGATACCAATACCACTTGTTTCTCTAGCATCCCAATAACCACTCCCTGAAAAATGCCCCGCATAGATTGTCAAGGTTTCAAAAATGTCTATTGCCAATCCGCTGCGGGATATAATTTTATCATCTCCTTCTATTTCGATCACGTTTTTCCAGAATTTCAAATCACTTAGTGTAGATTGGTATTCCCCAATTGTTCGTGTTGTCGAATCCTGAACTATTCTATTCGCCCCAACCAGAACGTCCTCAGCTTCGACAGTGAAAGAAAATTTGAAAGTATTAATTGCGAAATTATCTTCCATCAGATCCAGCCCAAAATTAATTCCATAGCCGAGTCTGTCTGTCCGGGGTAATGGATCAGCTTGAGTTGGTTCGATATAGTACACGAAGTCACCGACATTATTTCTTGCATAACCAATTAAAAAATTTAAATCAGGTTTTAGTTTGGTTTCTTGTCCGAAAAAAAAGTTATCATCAATCAGTTTTATAATAGGGACATTTAGTAAGAGCCCGTAGTCATAAACACTTGTCTCCAGAGTAGCAATATTCACATTATTCAACGAAACAAAATCCAAAGCTTGTGAAGTGATATCTTTATAAGTAAATCCTGCATGTAGCTGAACATAATAATCGATTCCTACACCTAATGAAAATGCATTGTAGCTGTCCTCGGGTATAAGTGTTTGCTGATTATACTGGTAGCTACCAAAACGCATTTCTGATTTTGCATAACCAAATCCAATGGACAGTGGAAAATTAATCTCATCTTCGAGATTATATCCCATATTAATGGCAAATGAATTTATCTCAAATTCATCAAAGCCAAGCCAATCAACTTTACTAGGATAAAAGATAAATGATAAATTATTTGTCCTGCTTGAAAAACCTAGTTGTGCCGGGTTATATAAAACAGCTAACGGATCATCATTAGGAATTGCAGTTCCCGTACCACCCATCGCCATTGATGAAGGTGAAACCGGTAACATTAAGAACGGAATTGCCGCTTCTCCCTGAGGGAAAATATTCCAATTTAATATTATGCTTAAGAATGCTGCTGCGAGAAATGTTTTTGCTTTCATTTTATGCCCAATCCATTGTGAATAATAATTCGTTAATTGATAATAGTATTATGTTAGAGTGTTAAGCCCAATGCTATCTTCCCTATTGTTTGTTCTCTGAATTTTCCTGACAAAAGATGTGAATCCGCTAGTGCAATATCTATATTAATATTGTTCAAGGATAGTTTTAATCCTGCTGTTATAAAGAATACATCAAAATCATCAAACACACTTGAGAAATTTTCTTCTTCTTTCAATTCCATAGCCGAGGAATAAAATCCGAATGATGCATTAACTGTTTCACTAAAACTAAAAACAGCACTTGTCGAATATATAAGTTGATTCTCCCATCGAGTTGGCTGTCCTTGCCAGAGAATGAAATTCAAACTGGTTAATAACTTTAATTTTTTAGTAACATCAATTGATAAATCTGAATTTATTTGATCTGGCAAATGTGATGAAATTGAAGGAACAACATCTATAACGTAAATTGAAGAATCACCGCTGGGATCCGGGTCAAATACTTTTGATGGAAAATTAGTTTCAACCTTTCCATTAAATTCAATTTTGCTCTGGTACATTAATCCCAGATCAATTGAGCGATTTTCATCAAGTGAATATTTATAGAATATGCCTGCACTTAATGCGGGTGAATAATCTTCTGCATTAAATTCATTTCTATACAATTTAGTGTAGTCATAAAATCTCCCAAGTGAAAATTTCAATCCTACGTTTAAATTGTCTTTACTAAAAACATTCTCAAAAGAATACGCTGACGTAATACCAAAATCCTGAATCACAGTTTCCATTGTTGGGGAGAATAATTCACCTGTACCATAAGGATTTTCCATAGTTGTAACGGGGACTGGTTCAATGTCAACCGACATATTGTAACACTGACCGAAACTAATTCCTAAAGAGAAATCTTCGAAATTTATTACAGCTCCGAATGATTGAGGTATGATATTATGTACCCGGCTCACATCTATATCAACGAAATAACCATCTTTAATATTTGTATTGAATTGATAGGAAAGACCGAGTGAGTAATTTTTAAACTGAGTTATTGTGGCAGGATTCATAAAAGAAAGATTTGACACATCATTATAAATCGAAGAACTGCCGTATGAACTTAACAAACCAATTCCAAAACCTTGCGGAAAAGAAGTTGCACGACTTTCAGTTCCTTGGCTGGATTGAGAAAAAATATTTAGACTTACTAAAACACAATAAAACAGAACATACTTATTCATAAGAACCCCCCTTAATTAATTTTTTTAGATTCAGCTATAACTTATCGTCAAAAATCACTTTCCCTTGTTTGTCATAAGTTATATTACGCACCAGTTTATTTTTTTCATAAGTCTGTTTTGCTTCAAGTTTACCGTCGGGATAATAACGCAGTGTTTCTCCATTAAGCAGACCATCTTCATAGTTAGCTACCATTTTTAATGAACCATCGGGATAAAATGCTTTAAACTCACCTACCATCATTCCGTTTTCAAACATAACTTCAGATGAAACATTTCCTACTTCATCATAAGCAATCATTAATCCTTCACGGACACCATTCCTGTATTCAGTTTCTGACTTAACAGCGCCATTTTTATGATATGCTAATTTTACTTCACCCTTTCGCTCAACCTGTTTCCTTGTTTTGGTTTGAACTACGTTTTCCTGCGGCTGGTCTTTATTTTCCTGGCATCCGCCGATAACTGTATAAAGTGCAATCAATATTATAGTCAGTGAATTAAAAACTCTTGTCATCTGTGATCCTGTATTTATTTTCTATTACAAAGTTATCACTTGTTCATGAAAATCGAAATTGAATTTTTTATCCGTCAGATATTTAAAAACTCATCCCAAATTTTATAAAGCTGGTATGTAGCGTAAATATCCTCACCGCAGTAAATGGCTATGTCTTTAATTCTTCCTGCTTCATAAAGATTTTTTACTTCCATACCTGATACGCCTTTTGATTTTGGTGATTCAACTCCGAAAGCGTGACAATAAAAATCCAGGTTGAATTTTCTTGTTATTCCATAATAAGTGAACTGTTCCAGCAGGTCTATATGATTACCCGAATCATACCTGTTTTTAATTAATGCTTTTGTAGGTTTGATTTTATGAATCGCAGAACGAAGCATCATGAATGGCACATCAAAATTTCTTCCGTTAAATGTTATGAACTGGTCGGTGACTTCGGCTATCCGCCAGAATGATTTTAACATTTCTTCTTCACTAAGACTTTTGTACTGAACATTTTTTTCTTCTGATTTCCATTCCTCTACTTTGTCGCCTTCGTAATAGACATAAGCTTTTTCAGCAGTCACATCGAATATTCCAATTGCAATTACTTTAGCTGTGAATGGATAGAGACTTGTGAACCTGATAGCATCTTCAATTCTTGTTGAACGGGTTTTATCATCAGCTTCTTTTTCCGCATAACGAAGTAAATATTCCTGCTGACTTTCCGATAAAGAATCAAATGGATATGCACAGGTTTCTATATCGAAGACTAACTTTCTCATAGAGCCCTCCGTTAATATGTTGTGACGAATTATTTTTTTTACAGTACGACTAAATCTTTTTCAAATGCTTTTACTGCTGCCACAAATTTTTCAGGAAGAGGTGTAGATTTTTTTGTTTTGGGATCAACATGAACAACAACACCGGAACCATCGACTATTAATTCATTTGTCTTTGCGTTTACAATCAAATGTTCAAATCCATAAGAGGAATTTTTTATAAAAGAAACTTTTGAATAAATAATCAGTTCGTCATCAAATCTTGCGTGATTTCTGTAATTGATTTCATTACGAACCATAAAAAACAAACTTCCATCTGTAAATAATCCTTTTCCCGGAATAAGCCCAAGCTCTTTTACATACTGTAAACGTGCGTGTTCAAAATAATTTATATAAACAGCATTGTTGCATACACCAAGCATATCAACTTCGTGAAAGCGGACGGTTACTTTCGTTTGATGGATAAATTTATCTATGTTCATAAAATTTTATTTTAATTGTTGAATTGCACATTATCTCATTGCTATTCCAACAATTTAACAATGAAACAATAGAGCAATGAACTAAGGTTTAACGCCTCACAACTCTATACAAAATTTCCGATGCCGCTTTAATTTCTTCGAACGAAACATCAAGATGTGTTATCGCCCGCACCAAATCTACTTTACCGACCGATAAAAGTAAACCTTCTTTCTTACATAACTGAATTATTTCTTCTACCGGATGTATTAATGGTTTGAAAAGAAGTATGTTCGTCTGAACAGAATTCATATCAATTTCAAAAGCATCATTGTTATTAATTTCTTTAGCCAGGTATTGAGCTTTTTCATGATCTTTAGTTAGTCTGTCAATATTATTCTTTAGCGCATACAAACCTGCAGCAGCAAGAATTCCGACCTGCCGCATTCCTCCGCCCCAGCTTTTTCGAACGCGGTATGCTTCTTTAATAAATTCTTTTGTGCCGGCAATTATTGAACCAACAGGCGCTCCGAGTCCCTTTGATAAACAGCATGAAACAGAATCAAAGTGTGAAGCATATTCTTTAACAGAAATTCCGGTTGCGACTGATGCGTTCCAGATTCTTGCACCATCAAGATGATAATACAGGTTATATTTTTTTGCCAATGATTTTAATGATAAAATATTTTCCATCGGCCAGATTGTTCCGCCGCCGCGGTTGTGTGTGTTTTCAACTTCAATAACTTTTGTTCTTGGCATATAATAAGCTGAAGAAGGACGAATCAAAGGTTCAACCTGTTCAGGAGTTATCACTCCCATCTTGCCATCAACAGGGAAAAGCTGAATGCCGCTTATTGCAGCCGGTGAACCCGATTCATAATTAAAAATATGAGCATCACGTTCGCAGATAACTTCATCACCGGGATTTGTAAGCACATTTAAACATATCTGGTTACCCATCACACCGCTTGAAACAAAAAGTGCAGCTTCTTTACCGAGAAGATCAGCAGCATATTCTTCAAGCGCATTTACAGTCGGATCTTCTTTAAAAACATCATCGCCAACTTCAGCATCATACATTGCTTTACGCATTGCATCAGATGGTTTTGTGACTGTATCACTTCTGAGATCAATTATTTTTTTCATCTTCTTCTTTGAACAATATTTTTTTTAATCGTAATAAAATAAATAGTCCGATTATCCAAACTGAAAACGCAGAACAAAGAACAGGAACGATCAGTGGATTCTTTGTATAAAATGTTTCTTCTTCTGAAAGCGGAACATCTACTGTTAAATGAGTTGTCTGAAACATTTCCGTTTCAACAATTGTTTTACCAACAGGATTTATGAAACAGCTAACACCACCATTAGCAGAACGTAAAACTGACCTCCTGTTTTCAATTGCCCGAAGCACAGCTATTTCTTTATGTTGAAATGGTCCGCTTAATCTTCCGTACCAGCTGTCATTTGTTACAACTGTAATTATCTGTGCACCCTTATGAACAAATGATGAAACAAAATCCGGGTATAGTGATTCATAACAAACCAACCCGTTTACTTTTATTGTATCATCAGCATCATCTTTCATAATGAACACAGTTGTATCCTGACCAACATTCCAACCGCTTAATCCAACTCCCCACTTCAATAATTTACCGAGGAACGGGAGCTTATCAACGTAAGGAACACGTTCGCCAAACGGTACTAATTTCATCTTTCCGTATTTCTGAATTTCAAAATTACCAGGCGAGAAAAAATAAATTGCATTGTAAGTCGCGTAGTAAAACTTTTCTTCTGCAGCATATTTAACATCCGGCGGCTTTGTGTCATTGTCATCGTAGTAGCGCATATCGGGCATACCGGTTAAAAGATAGTTCCCAGACTTATCCAGCAGTGAATGAATTGAATCAAGTGTTGATCCGTGGTTTCCATTCAACAGGTAAACAGGCAATGCAGTTTCTGGCCAGAGAAGCAGTTGTGAACCTTCACCAATTGCCTGTCTTGATTGGGTGAGGTACTTGTTTACGAGTGCATCAAGATTTCCGCCAGCCCATTTATCCCACGGATCAATATCAGGCTGAATGATCCCAACCTTTAAATGTTTTGCTGGGGATTTGTAATTATTTATTCTTATAAATCCATACACGATGAAGAAAATGAAAATCAGAAATGCTACTGAAAATTTTATTATTGATTTTTTTCGATCTGTATTAAAATTTTTACAGCCTTCATACAAAATCACATTAATAAAAAGAATGACCAGAGAAACTCCCAGAACACCAATTGTATCAGCGATTTGTATGAATGAAAGAAACTTTGCCAACCCGCTTCCAAGTGTTAACCATGGAAAACTCATTTCATTTATCATATGAAGATATTCAAGTGCGATAAAGAAAAGAGGGTAAAGCCAGATTGTGTTTTTATTTGGAAATATTTGCCGTGAAAAATAAATCAGGGTAGTCGGTATCATATAAAGTATCGGCATAAAGAATACAAGCATTACACCGCTTATCATCAGGTATGGATCAGCAGTAGCCTGCCAGCTTCCAACCCAATACAGAGTTATTGCACTGAATACAAAAAATGCAAGATAAGTTGCACGGTTTAACTCAGCTAAAGTTTTTCTTTCGGCGATTACGCTGAAAAAAGAGATAAGCACACCGAACATTAAAAGTGAAAACGGAAATGGAAATGGTGGAAAAGAAATTCCAAGTAAAGTTCCGCTGAGGATAAGTTTGATTCTCTGCTGTTTAAGTCTTTTCTTTTCTTCAGGTGTAAGAACAACTTTATTTTTTTTTGAAAACCACATCACTTCTTTTTCTTTCTTAGGAAGAGGTATCTTACTACAAAAATTAATGCAATAACTACAGTAGCTATGATAACAATATTACTGTATGTTGAGAGATAAGAATCTATAAGCGGTACATTATCACCAAAAATAATTCCGAGGTAGATTATAATTGCATTCCACGCAACAGCACTTATCGAAGCAAAAAGTATTGTCTTCTTAATCTTAAGTTCACTTACTCCTGCAAAAAAAGAAATCACCGATCTGGTTCCCGGCATAAACCTGTTAGCAAGTATAACATAGTAACCGTATTTATTAAACCATGATTCAGCTTTGTCCAATGCTTCAATCGATATCCATTTTATCTTTCCGGTCCTGACAAGTTTTTTATCAAGCTGTTTGCCTATGTAATACAAAGTGAGAAACCCAAGTACGCTTCCGGTTGATGTAATAATCAATGTCGGAATAAAACCAATAACTCCCGTTGAAATCAATGAACCGCCAACTACAACAACAAGATCGCTTGGTGATGGAGGAAAAACATTTTCAATATATGAAAAGAAAAAAAGTGAAAGATAAATTATAAGAGGTGAAGCACCTGAGATCTGGTTTAGTATTTCTTCTACCATAAAATTTATTTGTGAATGAGAAGAACAGTTGCCCAGGCTGATACGCCTTCTTCTCTTCCGACGAATCCGAGCTTTTCAGTGGTTGTTGCTTTTACAGAAACATTCTCAATTTCTGTTTCAAGGAGTTCTGCAATCCTGTTTTTCATTTGAAGAACGTACTTTGCGATCTTGGGTCTTTGCATAGCAATAACTGAATCAAGATTACCAATAACATAATTTTTTTCTTTAATCAAACCGTAAACTTTTTTAAGAAGTTCTGCACTGTCTGCATCTTTATACTTTTCATCCGTGTCAGGAAAATGATGACCGATATCGCCAAGTGATAGAGCACCAAGTAATGCGTCCGAGATTGCGTGAAGCAGTACATCAGCATCTGAATGTCCTGATAATCCTTTATCAAAAGGAATTTCAACGCCGCCTAAAATTAATTTTCTTCCTTCTGAAAAAGCATGAACATCAAAACCATTTCCTATCCGAATTGAATTTTTCAATGTGTTATCTCAAAACTTTTAAATTCATTTTTGTATTCCAGCCATTTTATTCCGGCATTTTTAACTGAAGCATGTGATGGGCCAACTTTTAATTCATTGAACAATGATTCAATCAATGCAGTTTCTCCTTCAACAACAGTAAGTACTTCACCGGTATAAAGATTTTTAACATATCCATAAAGATTTAACTGCTGCGCTTTTCTCATAACAAAATATCTGAATCCAACTCCCTGCACTAGTCCATTAACAATTATTTCAGCTCGTTTCAGGCTGTCCATTTTCATTTTTCTGTTTGTCGATTAACTCACTCGCCAGTAACCCTCCAAATATAAAGATACAGCCTATAAAGCCAAAGTTTGAAATTCTATCATTCAAAACTATGAAGGCAATAATAGCAGCAAAAATCGGTTCAAGCGAAAATATAACTGCAGCTTTAGTCGGAGTAACTGTTTTTTGAAATCTGGTTTGAAGTATTGTTGTAATAACTGTTGCAAGTATTGCCGTATAAGCAATTGCAAAGATCAGGTTGTCATTCACCGCATAACGGATTTCTTCTATACCAGTTGCAGCGAATAATCCTATTGAAATGAATCCACCGACAGCAGTTAAGAAAACCTGTATAAACACAAGCGGCATATAATCAAATTTTTTACTTACAATGTCTAAGTAAACAATATATAGCGCGAAGAATATTGCGCAGATGAATGTAAGCACATCACCTATGTTCAGATTATTACCCAATTCGGTAAAGATACCAACAATTGAATCACCTTTACTGGATAACAGGATCAATCCTATGAATACAAGTACAACACCGATCATAGTTCCTTTGCCGGGAGCTTTTCTTTCAATCATGACCTGGAATAATGGCGTAAGTACGACAAATGTTCCGGTAATGAATCCTGACTTTGTAGCCGATGTATAATTTAATCCGACTGTTTGAATTGTAAACCCGATAAAGTAAAGAAGCCCGAGTATCAATCCTCCGATCAATGCTGGTTTTGAAATATTCTTAAATACTTTCGGGATAAAAGGAATAAGAATAAGTGATGCAAGTGCAAACCGCATTGAGATAAATACCATTGGAGAGACATCTTCGAGCGCGGTTTTAATTATTGTAAAAGTCGCTCCCCAGATAACAGTTGTTAGAACTAACGCACCTTCACCATAAAATTTTTTCATTCTGAACTCAGTAAGAAATAACTACTCATCTGGTTGATCATAACCGAATTGTTTTAACATCTTTTCATCGGAGCGCCATTTTTTCCGGACTTTTACTCTAAGATCAAGATAGACCTCGCGTTCTAAAAATTTTTCAATTTCTTCACGTGATTTTTTACCAATCTTTTTTATTGCCTCACCCTGTTTACCCACAATTATTATTTTCTGACTGTCACGTTCAACTATTATTTCGGCTTGAATAAAATCTTTCCTGTCTTCTCTTTCTTTGAAATCGACTATCTGAACTTCGCAACTGTAAGGGACTTCATCCTGGAACAGTTCAAGAATTTTTTCCCTGATGATCTCTGAGACAAAAAATCTTTCATTCGCATCTGAGATAGAATCATCAGGATAAAGTTTTGGACCTTCGGGTAACAGATTTATTATTTCATTCTTAACACTGTCAACATTAAAATTTTTAGAAGCAGAGACCGGTATAACAGATTTATATTTTCCTGTGGTATTAAAAGAGTTAATGAGTGATTGTATTTTGTCCTGGTCAGACAAATCGATCTTATTCAAAACAAGGATTACAGGTTTTGTATTTTTTTCAAGTAACGAATTGATGAGCGTTTCATTCTCTGAAATCTTCTGGGACACATCCATAATAAAGATAATTATATCGGCATCCGTAACCGATTGAGTTACACTTTCCATCATTTTTTTCTGAAGAAGATACGCCGGTTCCAAAATTCCTGGTGTATCTAAAAAGATTACTTGAAAATTTTCTTCACTCAATATTCCAAGAATTCTCTTTCGTGTGGTTTGCGGCTTTTTATTTACGATAGAAAGTTTCTGACCAAGCAATGCATTAAGCAGTGTCGATTTACCGGCATTCGGTTTGCCTATTATTGCGGCGTATCCTGTTTTTATTTTCATTGAATTTTTATTCAATCACTACTGCAGTTCCGCTTGCGCTTACCATTAACATGTTTCCGCCGCCGCCGCCGATTGTTTCATAGTCAAGATCAACACCTATTACAGCGTTAGCTCCATAAGACCTTGCAATCTCCATCATTTCATTAATTGCAATGTCCTTTGCTTTGCGTAACTCCTTTTCATAAGCTGCTGAACGTCCACCGACTATGTCACGAATCCCTGCAAAAAAATCTTTGAAAATATTTGCACCGAGAATTGCTTCACCACTTACAAGTCCGTAATACTTGGTGATTTTTTTTCCTTCAACAGTATTGGTTGTTGTTACTAACATTTTTGCTCCGGTTGTTTTTAATTTGATTGCAAATATACGAACGTTTGACGAAATGATTATAAGGACAAGGTAACCGGGGAACTGTCTTTTCTCCGGTTACTTTTCAGATTTTTTTAAGGTTGGTTTTATTATTCTTAAAGAATTCAAAAAACATATAACCTGAGATAATAACAAGGAATGAAAGTATAGAACCTATCAATGAAAGATTTGAACCTTTTAAGAAATCTTTTATCAACGAAATAAAATTCTCCAGGTATAAAGTTGTGGTTTCAATCAGAGTTGATGAATTATCTGAAGAATTTTCGCTGTTGAGTATTCCATAAGTAATATAACCTATAAGTGTAAGTGATGCTCCTATGAACAGCATATACATAGCTGCGAGAAAATAATTTTGTTTCCGGAACCAATCAGGTTTCCTGCTGATCTTGGACATAACAAGTGAAACAAAATCCTCACTTGTCTCATCCTCTTTCATCAGTTGTAATTTATGATGAACAGTTTTTAGAGCATTATATCGTTTACGAATATCTTCGGATATGTTAATTGCTTTTTCAATACTCAGCATTTCATTTGAACTGAGTTCGCCGTCAAGATATTTGTTAAGGATATCGTCATTTATTTCGTCCATACTAAATCCTCACTGTTTTTCATTTTAAGTATTATATCTTTGAGAGCATTACGTGATCTGTACAAAATTACTTTAACATTCGGAACCGTAAGATTCATTACATCACCAATTTCCTCGCAGCTCATTTCCTCAAGGTAAAACATTGTTATTACGGAAGAATATTTCTCCGGAAGTCTTTCAATTAATGAATTAATCAGCGCTCCCGTTTCTTCCTTATTAAACTGATCACTATTTTCTTCATATGCAAGGTCAAGATGATCATCAATTGATATCATCTCGTTTTCTATTTTTCTTTTTTTGCCGGATAATTTTGTTAGTGCTGTGTTATAAACAATCCGGTAAAACCAGGTTGAGAATTTAGATTCCATTTTAAAACTGTTCAAACCATGATAGGCTTTAAGAAAACAATCCTGCAAGACTTCTTCAGCATCCATTTCGTTTTTAAGCATTCTTTTTAACATAGAGAACGCTTTGTTCTTATACCGGTTAATGATAATTGAATAGTCTGATTGATTTCCTCTCTTAACTGATTCTATAATTTCGATATCTGAGAGATTCTTCATATTAGCCTTAGACTAAAAAATTATCTTCCGGGTTACAGATTGACCAGAATTCTTTATTAAACATATCCTAAGAAAAAATTAAAAGCAATTGTGTAACCTATTTCAAAAAAGAATAGTCATAACCAACAGAAAGAAAAAATTTGAAATAACTTATTCTGAAAGGAAAATAAAATGGAACGCGATATAGTTGCAGTATTTATCCCGATTATTATGGTTCTTGTTACCGGGCTGGTACTGGTTACGTATTTCTTTTTAAGGTCACGTGAAAGACAGATGCTGATTGAAAAAGGATTGGACGCAAATCAGATCAAACAATTTTTTGAAAAGAAAAAAGATCAGTTCTGGCTTCTTAAAATTGGAGTTATAGCAATTGCATTCGGAATCAGTCTGGGCATAGGGTTGATGATGGAAGATGTAACCCACAAAGACTATTGGGTTCCGTTATCCCTGTTTACAGTTACCGGAATGGGATTTATTGCAGCAAATCTTGTATCAAGAAAACTAGAAAAAGATTCAAAGTAGGATTCGGTTTAGCTTGTCAGCTATCAGATTTAAGTGTGTTGCCAGTTTAAAAAACTGACAACACATTTTTTTTACCCTTCCTGAGCTTCAAGCCAGCGTTCACAATCAAGAGCTGCCATACAACCACTGCCTGCGGCTGTAATTGCCTGACGGTAAGTTTTATCAGCAACATCACCGGCGGCAAAAACACCTTCAATATTTGTGTAAGTCGAACCCGGTTTTGTAATTAGATAACCGGTTTCATCCATATCAAGAATGCCTTTGAACAATTTTGTATTTGGCTGATGACCGATTCCGATAAAAAGTCCGTCAGCTTTAAGCTCTGATGTTGAACCATCAACAATATCCTGTAAAAATACTCCAGTCATTGATTTTCTGCCGTTCTCTTCTGCACCAACAACTTCTTTAACAACTTTATTTGTAAGGAATTTTATTTTAGGATTTTTCTGTGCTCTTTCATACATAATTTTAGAAGCACGAAATTCACTCCTGCGATGAATGATGGTTACTTCGCTCGCAAATTTTGTAAGGAAGTTTGCTTCTTCCATTGCAGTATCACCACCGCCGACCACAATAACTTTCAATCCTTTAAAGAAAAACCCATCACAGGTTGCACAAGCAGAAACACCATAACCCATGTATTTCGATTCACTTTCTAATCCAATAAGTTTAGCCGAAGCTCCTGTTGAAATAATTATTGCATCGGCAGTATGAACATCATCGTATGTTTTAACAGTAAACGGTCTTTTTGAAAAATCTACTTCAACAACCTCTTTATAAATTGATGTTGCTCCGAATCGCTGTACTTGTTTTCTCATTACATCCATTAGTTCCGGACCCTGGATACCGTGTTCAAAGCCTGGATAGTTTTCTACTTCTGTGGTAATTGTTAACTGTCCGCCGGGCTGCATTCCTTCAAATATCACCGGGTTTAAATTTGCTCTACCTGTGTATAACGCGGCTGTAAATCCAGCCGGACCTGATCCTATAATAATTACTTTATGATGATTGTTAGACATTATTTCTCCGAAATTATCTGAATATTTTTTTACTGCCAATATGATTACTGTTATCGATAAAAGTTTCAAAGTGCTTTACAAAGTTAAGAAGTTTCTTCCTTCGTATGAAGTTTTATATCGCCCCGATAGAGATCTTAAGTAATTGGGTAAAAATTATCTGTTGATATTTCACTCCTACGGAGTCTGAATTTTATTCACACTATTATGAAGTCAATAAAAATTCTTATTGATTGGCTTCTAAATAAAGCTATGATTTCTTTATCCTTTCTTAATCTTATTCTCAACCGACTCTTTAATAAACTCCGCGTTTCTTTTTAAGCCTTTAAGTTTGGTTCTTTTAATCGGACTTTCATTAAACCTGCTTTTGAATTCTTCATCATTCATTTTCTCTACTTCATTCAGCGTCAAAAATGTTTTTCCATCTATAGGTTCAAATTCTTTTATTGATGAAGTGATAGAAAATTTTTCATTCCACGGGCACACATCCTGGCATATGTCACAGCCAAATATCCAGTCATCAAACTTTCCTTTATACTCTTTTGGAATTTCAATTTTATTTTCAATCGTCTGATATGAAATACATTTATTTGAATCAACAACATACTCTTCAACAATAGCACCTGTTGGACAGGCATCAAGGCAGGCAGTACAGCTTCCGCAAAAATCTGTGATCGTTTCCGAATAAGTAAAATCTTTATTCGTAAAAATAGTTGCTATAAAAAACCAGCTTCCGATATTTCTGTTAATCACATTTGTATGTTTACCAAGCCAACCAAGACCTGCACGCACAGCCCACGCTTTATCCATAACCGGACCGGTATCAACGTACGAAATTGAATTGAACGAGCTATCAATTTCTTTAAGTTTTGTTTCAAGTTGTTCCAACTTTTCCCAGATGACAAGATGATAATCTTTGCCCCAGGCATATCTCGAAACCTTGCCTGCCGGTGGATAGATTTTTCCTTCTTCTATTTGGGGATAATGATTGAAAGGAGTATTGTAATTCAGTCCGAGTGAAATTACACTTTTAACATCCGGAAGAATTTGAGAAGGATCTTCACGCTTATGAAAATTTCTTTCCATATAAGTCATATCAGCATGAAAATCTTTTTCAAGCCATTGTTTTAGTTTTTGGATTTCAGAGGATAGCGGCTCAACTTTAGTAAAACCGACTAGATCAAAGCCGAGTGAATGTGCGATATCAATTACTGTTTGATTTGTTATCACTTTTTTTGAAAGTTATAAATACTTGGATTTGTTACGAGACTTCTCTGGCTTCGCCATCGAAGCGATCAAACCTGGTTTCTACCAGTTTAATTGTTTCTGATGAACCTTAACATACACGCTTAGCCCTTTAACTATCACAGGATAAACTTCAAGTCCGGCTCTGCTCATCGGCATTTTACCGGTTTTAATGTCGAACATCCATCCATGAATAGGGCATACAATTTTTCCGTCTTCAACTGCACCGTCGTATATCATTGTCGTATGTTGATGCGGACACATATTACTGACTGCATAAACATTTCCTTCGTGTTTGAACACAGCAATATCAACATCATTCACCATAAATCTTTTTCCTTGTCCTTCTTTCAAATCGGATAACGAACAGATTCGGGAATAATCTTTTAGTTCAGGTAAGTCAGAAAGATTTGAATTTTTCATTTATGAAGATTCCATTTTCAGTTCTTTTTAATGTCGCAAAAGTGGTTTCAGGATCGTGATAGAAAAATAATTTCCAGTTACTTTCAACAGCTTCGGACAGGATTTTCTTTTTTTCGCTTATTGTTATGAGCGGCTGAATATCATATCCCATTACATAAGGCATTGGAATGTGTGAAGTAAACGGAAACAGATCACAACAAAATAAAATCGATTCTTTACCGTCAGATATTTTTATTAGCTGTTGACCGATTGTGTGACCGTTCACAATTACAAAACTAATTTCCTTATCAAAAGCATCATTTTCATTTAACAGGTTTAGAACACCTGCTTCCATTAGCGGAATAAAATTCTCTTTAATGTAGCTTCCTTTGTCACGGTCACTTGGATTTACTGCCCACTCATAATTTTTTTTCTGTACATAATATTTTGCATTTGGAAAAAATGGAACAAGTTTTCCATTCACATTTTTTGTTGAACCGCCAGTATGATCAAAATGGAGATGAGTTAAGATGACATCAGTAATATCATCAGGAGTTAAATTATGTTCTTTAAGAGAAGATGAAATATCAGGTAACTTTTCTACAGCATAAATGCTTTTGGATTTCTCATCCCACTTGTTTCCCATTCCTGTATCAATCAGGATATTTTTTTTATCGTTCTGAAGTAATAAACTTCTAGTTGCAAGAGTAACACGATTCACTTCATCGGCAGGATTAGTTTTTAACCACAACGGTTTTGGAATTATTCCGAACATAGCACCGCCATCGAGTCTGAAATAACCCCAGTTGATGATATTTAATTTGTATTGACCTATTTGCATAAAAAATCAATCTGCGAATTTTAGTGGTAAGTTAGTGAAGATTATTCTTACAGAAAAGATTTGAATTGATAAGTTATTTAAACTAAAAAAGGACATCAGTGATGTCCTTTTCAGTCCCCAAGGATTTTCTGGTTCCCCGCGAATTTTCCCCTTACTTACGTTCCCCTATTATATAATAAGCCCTGATCGCTGCAACAACACATTAACTGATCTGGACAACCGCATCTACAGGGCAAACACTAACACATTGTGGTTCATCATGGTGACCCTGACACTCTGTACACTTGTCAGGAACTATATAAAAGAAATCATTAGAATAAAATCCGTTAGCACCTGAAGGAGCTGCTGCGCCTTCCCCGAAAGTATTACCATCCATTTCCCATTCGTGACCGCCTTCATAAATAGCTGTGTTCGGGCATTCAGGTTCACATGCGCCGCAATTGATACATTCTTCAGTTATTCTATATGCCATTTTCAATCTCCTTAAATTCAGTTTTTATTGATCTAGCTGGATTCAGCCGTTAAAGTAACAACAAAGTCCCTAAAAGTGTGCCAATAACTTATAAACGCTATTTATGCATTTACTTAGAATATTCAGTGATTCTGTTGAAAAGTTTTTTAAGAATTGAGAGAAGCCAGATTTTCAATTTTCAGAATTGAGAATAGAAGGGGTTATAAGAAGTTGCTTAATTAATTTACATAAACTTGAAAATGGTCAGAGGAAAAGTTCCTCTGACCAAAAATCTTAATTATCTGCCTATACCATCCAAATAATCTTTGCGTGCTAACAATGTTTCTTTATCCTCAACTTGTTTTGGATCAGGCACACAACAATCAACCGGACATACAGCAGCGCATTGCGGTTCATCATGAAAGCCGACACATTCTGTACATTTATCAGGCACTATGTAAAAGAAATCGTTTGAAAAAAATTCACTTGCGCCTGAAGGTGCGGCATCACCGTCACCATAATTTTTGCCTGCGAGTTCCCAGGTAACGCCGCCTTCATAAATAGCAGTATTTGGGCATTCAGGTTCACACGCGCCGCAGTTAATACATTCTTCGGTTATCATTATCGCCATAGCAGGTCACTCCTTTACTTAAAATCTTTTATAGATACACCTAAAATTCAAATCATTCCATATTGAAATTTCCCTTAATGAATTGTAGGATTTAATATTGTTAAGAACTTAATTTTTTAATTCTGACTTAATATTAAAAAATAATAGTCTATACTTCAAGGATGTAGAAAGCAACTTGAAAAAAAATTACCAACTTCCGCTGGCGCCGCCACCGCCGAATGAGCCGCCGCCTCCGCTAAAGCCGCCAAAACTGCCGAAACTTCCACTGCCTCTGCTTCCACCAAATCCGCCACCATAATAAGTGAATCCACCCCGTCCGCCGCCGCCGCTTCTTCTAAGAAATGAGATAATAATGGCAATAATTATAAACAGGATTGTTGAGATTATTGATAGAGGTTTTCCTTCATCGGAACTATCCTTGGAATTAACATATTCGCCGCCTATCGCGGCAATTATCGAATTTAATCCGGAAACAATTCCATTATAATATTCTTCTCTTTTAAAATAAGGAACGATATCATTCCTGATTATTGAACTAGCTAGTGCATCGGGTAAAGCACCTTCAAGTCCGTAACCAACTTCTATCCTTAATTTGCGGTCATTCTTTGCAATGAATAATAAAACTCCGTTACTATTCTCTTTGGTTCCTATTTTGTTTTTTGCTGCAACATCATATGTGAACATTTCAAGCGGGTAGCCGTCAAGCGTTGGTATCATAAGCATGACAAGCTGATTGCTCGTTGTATCTTCATAAGTTTCTAACCGGCGGTTAAGATAATTAATTTCGCCTGACGATAATGTAGATGTTAGATCAGTTGCCCATTGTTTTAAAACAGGATATTCCGGCTGCGAAAATACAATACCGTTTGTTAGTAAAAGGAAGAGAAATATTTTTTTCAACTATTAAAACTCTACCTTTGGCGCATTTTCTGATCCGGGAGCTGATTTGAAATATTGTTTTTCACCAAAACCGAATAGTCCTGCTAACATTGAATTAGGAAATCTTTTAATAGTGGTGTTATAAGTCTGCACAGTTTCGTTGAACTTTCTTCTTTCGACTGATATCCTGTTTTCTGTGCCTTCAAGTTGTGCCTGCAACTGCAGGAAATTTTCATTTGCTTTCAGGTTTGGATAATTTTCAACTGTGACTAATAATCTTGATAATGCGCCGCTCAGTTCACCCTGAAGCTGCTGAAATTTTTGAAACGCTGCAGGATCATTTAATACTTCGGGAGTAATATTCATCTGGCTAACTTTTGCACGTGCTTCGGTTACATCTGTAAGAACTCCTCTTTCAAATTCTGCATAACCTTTAACTGTATTTACAAGATTCGGAATGAGATCAGCCCTTCTTTGATATTGATTTTCAACCTGTGCCCAACTGTTTGTAACTGTTTCATTTATCGTGACTAAGTTATTGTATGCACCAATCCCCCATAATACCATACCGATTATTCCGACAATGATTACACCCACAACTGCGAGCGCTATGATCGTACCTTTTTTCATGAAGCCTCCGGGAAATTTTAATTTTTATCTGGCAATTGAATAATTGATGCTTCTAATGTCTTTAATACTATTTGTTTGGTTGTAAATTAAAACGATTTTTGTTTAATATCCAATCACAAATTACAAGTGGTAAAGCAGGATTCAGGGTTTTACCCCTTTGAATTCATTCTGTAAAATTTTTAGAGCATTATTTGTTATAACCAAATTCTTGTTGACAGCAAATTGTTCAGCGTTTTGCAAATTTCCCCTGTAAAACCTCATCCATAATAGTGTGGTAGTGATGACTCCGTCAAAAACCCGATCTTCCATAAAAGAATTGATACTTAAATAACCTGCAAAAACATTCCAGGCTAAAGACATAATTCCGCTTAAGTATTCGCCTGTATAAATTTGCCCCGAACCAGGGATCAGCATCGAACTGAATTTTGCGAAAGCGGGTGAATATTTTTGTTCATCAATACTTCTGCAATAATCAGAAAGAAATTTAGCACTATCACATTTTTCAAATTCGAAAGAAGCATTATTCCAATCATCATTGAAAATAAATGCCCATCCTCTCCAATAGTTTATTGCTTTTCCATTTTCGGGAATATTTTTTTTCTCTAGTGAATCCAGAAGTTCCATTGCTCGAGGAATTGTTCCGCGCAAAATATTCGAGCGAATAATATCAATAGTTAATTCATACTTTTTGATTTCATCGTTTAATTTAAGTAAGGCTATGTTAAAAAATCGTATCGCATCATCATACCTGCCGCCCTGTTTGTAAGATTCGGCGATTAGTCCGTTTGCTTCAACTGAATAATCTGAGTTTCTATCGAAGAAAATTAATCGTTTGAATTCCGTTACAGCATCAAAATACTTTTCTTCACTGAAAAGATGTAATGCATAGTCGTATTGTTTTTCTACTTCAGACTGAGGGTAAATTGATTTGTTGTTCAAAGTAACAACTGATAAAACTATCACCAGTGAAAACATTTTTATTTGCATAGATCGACTTCCTGCAAAAAATAATTTTCTTTATTGATATACTCGTTCAGGTCTTCATTGAACTTTTCATCAAGTTCCCGGTTATAAACGTCTGCTGAGATTGCTGAACCGTAAACATTACCAGCGTAAAAGAAAAATCCAAGTCCGGCAAAAAGCCACCCGCGAAAATTGTGATCGTGATTAAAATTATCGATGCTTAAGAACGTCAACAACCCTGTTGTGACTAAAGCAGTTATTCCATCTCCCCAGCGTTCCGTATAAAATTTTCCCGCACCCGGAATTATTGCAGATAAACATGAAGCCAGCCATGGACTTTTATAACCTGGTTCAGTTTTTCTTTCATAAAATAATTTTAGTTCTTTTTTATTCTTATCGGGAAAAGGTGTAAGAAATTCATTCTCGTCAATTGTAATTTCATTTGTGGATAAGATTCCGAGATGCAAAAACATTCTTGCTGTCAAATTATCCGGATGAGCTGAAAGTTCATTTTGTATCACTGAAAAATCTGATTGCAGATAATAATTCTTTATCATTTGCTGCCGACTAAAAGAAAACAAATTTGAAGAGGAAGGTATCGAGTTAAATGATTCGGCAGCTAATTCAGGTTTATTTATTTTTGAATACGATAAACCAAGTTTGAATTGAATTGTATCACTGATATTATTCATCAGATATTTTTCATATTCAAACGAAGCTCTTAAATAATCACCATCGCAAAAAAGCCAGTCGGCGAAATCTCTTATTGATTGTGATGAAGAAAACTGTTGTTCAAATTTTTGTTGCGGAAATAAAATTGAAGTGAAGAGAATTATAAATAAAACTATACGTTTCATTTAGTGTTATCGATGTGAATTAGAAGATAGATACCTGCTGACAGGATCCGAATATTTACCGTTTATTTTATACTGATAATTTTCATCTCTTCCTGCAGGATTAAAATCTCTTGTAAGCCTGTCTGCAAAAAGTAAAACTCCTGAAATGAATCCAACCTCGTAAACAGCTTCTGAAAAGAAAGAAGAACAAGATGGATTAAAAGCGCAATTGTCCCCGTCAAGATCCGAAATAAAAAATTTATATACAGAAACAAATGAAGAAGTTATTGAACTACCCGATGATTCTTGCTGATGTGAATGTTTGTCCGGTTTTATTTCGTAGGAGTGCTCTGACTTTTCCCACTTCTCCATTTCACTTTGCGCGTATAAGAAAAACGGAGAAGTTAATATTAAAAGGAAAAGTAATTTCATTTGTCTAATTGCTGTCGAGCAGTGAGCGTGCAATTACCATTTTTTGAATTTCGGATGTGCCTTCATAAATCTCAGTGATCTTTGCATCGCGTAAATAACGTTCAACCAAATATTCGCGGACATAACCATAACCGCCGTGAACCTGTATTGCGTCAAGTGCACATTCAACAGCCACTTTGGATGCGTACAACTTAGCCATCGCTGCTTCTTTGAAATATTTCTTTCCTGCGTCTTTTAATGCCGCTGCACGAAGCGTTAACATTTTTGCTGCGTCAACTTTAACAGCCATATCAGAAAGTTTAAACTGAATTGCCTGGAAATTTGCTATGGTAGAACCGAATGCTTTTCTCTCCTGTGAATATTTTACCGCGGCTTCAAGTGATGCTTCAGCAATACCGATTGCCTGTGCAGCGATTCCGATCCTTCCGCCGTTTAAAGTGTTCATCGCAAAGTTAAATCCTTTGCCTTCTTCCCATACAACATTCTGAAGAGGTACTTTGCAGTTTTCAAAAGTAAGTGAGCACGTATCGGAACTTCTTATTCCAAGTTTATCTTCTTTTTTTCCGTGACCGAATCCCGGTGTTCCCTTCTCAACTAGTATTGTCGAAATACCGTGATGACCTTTTTCTTTATCGGTTGTAGCCATTACAAGATAATAGTCGGCGGTAGTTCCGTTAGTGATCCAGTTTTTCATTCCATTTAAAATGAAGTGTTCGCCATTTTTATCTGCGGTGGTTTTTTGTTTAGTCGCATCACTTCCCGCTTCTGGCTCGGATAAAGCAAACGCGCCAAGCTTTTCACCTTTTGCAAGAGGAACTAAATAATTTTGTTTGATAAAATCTGAACCATATTTCTCAAGTCCGTAACAAACGAGCGAATTGTTGACAGACATAACCACACCAACGCTTGCATCAACTTTTGAAATTTCTATCATTGCAAGAACGTAACTAACGGTATCGAGTCCGGCGCCGCCATATTCAGGTGAAACCATCATTCCCATAAAACCGAGTTCGCCCATTTTTTTTACAATGTCATGAGGAAACTCAGCATTAATATCTCTATCAATAGTTGACGGAGCGATTTCTGACTGAGCAAAATCTTTTGCTGAATCGCGGATCATAACCTGATCCTCTGTTAGCTCGAAATTCATTATTCACCCTTTAATAAGTTTGTTGAGTTGAATTGGTTTATAATTTTGATTCCAAAATAGTGGAATAATGGATATGGCGCAATCTTAAATCCAAACACGCAACACAATCAATTTCCCGTATCGAAGCTCTTTGCTATATTACAGGTATGAAAATTCAAAAGAAAACTATTCTTAAAGGTCTTACACTTCCCGAACTGAAAGAATATTTCATTTCTGTCGGCCAGCCTAAATTCAGGGGCGGACAGGTCTTTAACTGGCTGTACAATAAGCTTGAAACTGACTTCAATGAAATGTCCGACTTTCCAAAAGACTTAAGAAAATGGCTGAGTGAAAATTGTGAGAGTAAAACTTTGGATGTTGTCGATTCGGTTATCTCTACTGAAACAGGTACGCAAAAATTTATATTCGGGACAAAGGATAAAAACAGGATTGAATCGGTTGTAATTCCGGATGAAAAAAGAACCACACTTTGTATTTCAACACAGGTCGGTTGTCCGCTTGATTGCAAATTCTGCGCAACGGGATTAATGGGTTATAAAAAGAATCTAACCTCGGGAGAAATTTTCGATCAGTATCTTCTCGCATCAAAAAATTATGACAGAAGTGAAATAACAAATATTGTATATATGGGTATGGGTGAACCGCTTTTGAACTTTGATGCGACAGTCCGTTCGCTTCAAATTTTTTCCGAAGAGCTTACAACCGGAATAAGTTTAAAGAAGATAACTGTGTCAACCGCAGGCATTGCTCCAAAGATAAATGAACTTTCTGAAACAGGATTAAAAGTTAAACTCG
>JAEXTA010000199.1 GCA_023453665.1 Bacteroidota bacterium
AACCAAATCAGTTTGGTTTGGTTGGTAATGTTGCAAATGCAATTCAACCCGGTAAACGTATGGTAAGCTCGATGACACCAACAATAATTTTGAAAGATGAAAAACCGTATTTGATTGTCGGCTCTCCCGGTGGTTCAACAATACCAACAGTAGTTCTTCAGGTAATTTTAAATTGTGTGGACTTCAATATGAATATTAAAGACGCAATTGATGCAGCAAGAATCCATCATCAATGGCTGCCTGACAGGATTGACTACGAGACTCTACGTTTCAGTCCCGAAGTAATAAATAATTTAATTGAACGTGAACAAATTATCGGAATCGAAAGATCACTGGGTCGTGTTGATGGAATATTGATCGATCAATCAACCGGAACAATTTACGGCTGGAGTGATTCACGCGGATATGGAAAAGCAATCGGCTACTAATCATTCAACTTGCTAAATTGTCATGCTGTCCGCCGCGGCGGATTATTTCAGCAACTAAAAATCTTAGTAAGCACGGATTCTGAACCAAGCCCGCCTGCCGGTCTGGCAGGTTCAGAATGACATATGAGTTGACCTTAAAAAATGTGACTTAATCATTTGGAAATATCATGGTAATAGGAATTGGTGTTGACATAATTGAGATAGACAGGATAAAAGATTCTGTTGACAGGTTCGGTGAGCGTTTCCTGAATAAAATATATACCAAAAAGGAATTAGACTATTGCCTGAGCAAAAGTAATAAGTATCAGCATCTTGCCGCGAGGTTTGCCGCAAAAGAAGCGGTCGCGAAAGCATTGGCAACAGGATGGAATAAAGAATTTCGGTGGCAGAATATTGAAATAACAAATGAACCTAACGGAATGCCTGTCGTTGAACTTACGGGTAAATTAAAGACTTTTCTATCTGAAGATAAAAGCCTGAAGATAACTATGAGCCACTCACGTGATTACGTTGTATGTATGGCTATTATTTATAAGGAGAATGGAGGATGAAAAATTATAATGCAATTTAAAATAGAGTGCACAATAATAATATCAGTATTGTATGTAATTTGTAATATTGGGCAGTCATTTGCACAGGAATTTTCAATATATCAACCTTTACAAAACAAATCACTAATACATAAATTCCATCGAGTGGAACTTTTGAAATATGATAAAGAAAATCTTTTATCAAATTCGTTTTCGGGTTATGAGGATTCAATTAAGGCTTATTTTTTTAATGACAGCTATTGGTTTTTTTGGAAACCTTCATCTAATGAAAAAAAAGAAGACTACTGTTATGAACTCTTTGCTCTAAGAGTGCCTGACAAAAAGATATCGCAAATTACAAAGAGGAATTTTGGATTTAGCACAGAATTTTTGCAGAACTTAAATGATCTTAATGAAAAACTTTTCATCGTCACACTATTTAATCTAGATGCTGATAATTCTGGTGAGATAGGAGTACTGTTAATTGATCAGGATAATTTTACAGAAGGAAACTATATTCCTATTAGAAAAAGTGCTTGGCTGGAGAAGATAAGTATTCAACAAGACAGAATATTGATAGAGGTCCAGCCTTTTATTCTAAAATATAATTTTTGGTCATTGATTAATTTTTTAACTCCGAAAGAGAAGTCTCCCAAGTGGAAATATGAAGCGACAGGAAAACGATGGGAATACATTCTAAATGCTGACTTTGTGTTAGTAAGTACAAAAGAGGCTATAAATTAGTATGAGCATAGTTCTTTTTATTATGATGTTTATTTATAATCAAATTAATAAAGAATAATTTAACAATACAGCATATCACCTTAGGGTTCATGAAGAATTAAGGTTAGAATTTGAAGAAGAGATAGAGCCTTACATCAACTAATCACTCATTATTTCTGCAGGTTATTCTCATTATCCTATGCACATTTAATAATTGCAATAGTATTCATCAAATGCCTATATTTACTAATCAAAACTTCACTTTTATGCATTCAATATCTGGTAAGTAAACGGAATGACAGTCAGAAATTTTAATATATACAGTTACGGTGCTTTGATCCTTGTTGCTATTTTATTGCTGATTATGGTATTAAAGTTAGTGCCATCGGAATGGAACATTTATCTTTTATCCATCAGCATTTTACTTTTTGTTATTCGTATTATCTTAAGAATTTCTTTTTCTATTCAGCAGAAAAAAAAGAGTGAGGTGTAATCTTCGAACCTTCTAAACGTGTTAATGGTAAACTGAATGCAAAGGTGCTTATACTAAATCAAAGTTACGAACCATTAACTGTTTGCAATATTAAAAAAGCTATAGTACTGATCTACCTGGGCAAAGCAGAAATCGTTGTCCGCGATGAAAGAAAAGAAGTAAGATCAGTCAGCAGCGGCTACCCCTGGCCGAGTATAATTAGACTTAGCCGTTTCATTTCTGTCCCTTATAAAAAAGTTGTACTAACAAGAAAAAATATTCTTCGCCGGGATCAATACAAATGCGCCTACTGCGGACGAAGTGATTTACCTTTAACTATTGATCACGTTCTACCCAAAGCGCAGGGTGGTGT